>JASJCB010000021.1 GCA_030066195.1 Acidobacteriota bacterium | reverse complement strand
ATCCGCCCTTCGCCGATCGAGACGATGAAACCCTGGAGCGCAAAGCCCGGGAAATCGCAAGTTTCGCCAAAACTAAATTGACCCATTTGGAAGACTTGCACGGTTTCCGGATAGCTATCGGCAAAAGTCTGAGCGAGGGTATCGACATCGTCGAAAGAAAGGAATTCTATATTCCCATGGATGAACTCTAACCACGCCGGTTCGGCGGAGAGGGTTTCCTGCAAAGATCCGGCCGTTTTGACAAATACGAGCCGATTACCTTCAAAAATACGCTTTGTTTATGAGGGAGGCAAAACGCCGTCAAGGAGGATGTATGTCCAATTCCGATTCCAAAAGCGGTTGCCTCAAGTTCGGCTTGGGTTGCCTGGCCGTTGTCGTGCTGGTACTCGTCGCTGCCGGTGTCTTCGTGGGCCTTAATTGGGGCGATTTTTCCAAGGGCATTCAGGCCGCCGGCGAAGTGTTGGAGACTAAAAGAGAAGTCAGGGAAAAATTCCAGGCTGAAAGGGTCGAGATGGCTTATAATGATGAGAACGAACGCGAAAGCATTCATTTGACCCTGATCAATCCGCCCTTCGCCGATCGAGACGATGAAACCCTGGAGCGCAAAGCTCGGGAAATCGCAAGCTTCGCCAAAACTAAATTGACCGTATTGGCAGAGATACACGGTTTTCAGATTGCTGTCGGCATAAGCCGGGGCGAGGGTAACGACATCGTCGAAGGAAAGGAATTCTATTTTCCCGTGGATGAACTCTAGCCACGAAGGTTCTACAGTAATCTAATTGTTGCGAGCGGAAGCAATCCTTTATACTGATGCGTGTCGAAGTCCGTCCTTGGAGGCATCATGACTGACAAACCCACCATCGGTATCCTGGCCGGAATGGGACCCCGTTCCACGGGGCCGTTTGTCGATATGGTTGTGGACGCCTGCCGCCGCATCTACAGCGCGAAACACGACATCGACTTCCCGCCCATCATGATTTACAGCCTGCCGACGCCCTTCTACCCGGATATCGAACCCGATCACGACGCCATGCAGACCGCCATTATCGAGGGTTTGCAACGCCTGGCGGGCACCGGCGTCGCCTTTATCGCTATGCCCTGCAATACCGCCCATTTGTACTACGACGCTCTGGCCGAGGCCTGCCCGGCGCCCCTGCTGAATATGCTGACTACGGCCATGGACGCCCTGCCGAGCAAGGCCGATGAGGTGGCTGTATTCGGCACCAGGCCCACCATCGAGGCCGGCTTCTACCAAACCACCCTGGCACGTCGCGGCAAGGGTTGGGTGGTGCGGCCGGATTGGCAGGAACGCGTGGACAAACTGCTGATCTGGCAGAAAGAGGGTAAGGACCCGGAAAAGGCGCGCCTTCGCTGGCGCGCCCTATTGGACGAAGCCCGCGAAGCCGGCGCCGACACGGCCATCCTGGCTTGTACCGACCTGAATACCATCCCGCTGAAGAACGAGCCCCCCCTCAGCCTGTTCGACGCCACCAGAATCCTGGCCGAGGCCACCGTCCACCGCTGGCTGGATGCCCGCAACGAGACATCCGCGCCATAGGGGACGAATCAGTCGTTAAAACTGACCATGGGCCTCGTGGTGTGCGTCCAGGACGGAGAAGAACTGTTCGATCAGGCTGTTGATCTGCTCGTGTTGGAACTTTTGGAAGTTTTTGATCACGGAGTCGCGGTTGCGAGCCCTGCGAAACAGGTTCAACTGGCGATTGGCCACGTAATTGCGGATCTGATCGATGGACTGGGGATAGTTCTCCTCGGGAAAGAAGGCGCGAATCTGGTCCAGGATGCCGTTCAGGTTGCGCACCAGTACTTCCTCGGGGTCTTCTTCCTCTTCTTCCAGGATTTCCACATCACCCAGGCTGTCTTCCGGCTCTTCGCCGAGATCTTCATGGATTGCTTCTTCCTCCACGTCGGCGCTCGTTTCCAGGATATCGTCACCCGTCAGGGTTTCCAGGTCGCTTGTATCGTGGATTTCTTCATCGTCCAGTTCTTCCGGCTCATCAGCGTGCGGCAGATGACCCATGTCTTCCATATTGGTGAAGTCGTCGGTGTTTACCTGGATGGCGTCCGAGGGAACGGCCTGTACCGCCGCATCCGGGGTTTCCGTCGAAACCAGACCGCCGACACCGAAGTCGGGGGCTGTGGTTTCGATATCCTCCGCCGAGAATTCCGTACCGGTGAGGCTTTCGAGCGGTTCCTCACTCTCCGGGGCTACCGTCACGGCTTCCGACGGGGTGTCGCTTTCCGGTTCGGTCAGGGCGTCGAATTCATCGGTGGGCATGTCGTCGAGATCGGCGACGGGTAGTTCTTCCGCCTCATCGAAGGAATCAGCGGGTAGTTCTTCGATATCACCCAAATCCTCAACCGGCAACTCTTCGATTTCCTCGAATTCCTCCACTTCATCCAGATCGCCGGACGGGATTTCCTCGATGTCGCTCAGGTCGACCGCGGGTAACTCTTCCAGGTCGCCCGAGTCGGTGATTTCTTCCATTTCATCCAGATCGCCCGATGAGATTTCCTCGATGTCGCTCAGGTCGACCGCGGGTAACTCTTCCAAGTCGCTCGAGTCGGTGATTTCCTCCACTTCATCCATTGCGGTGACCGGCAATTCTTCAATATCGTCCAGGTCATCGGCGGGCAATTCCTCGGCAGGCGCCGGTTCGATTTCCTCGAATTCAGCGGCCGGCAGTTCCTCGATATCGTCCAGGTCATCGGTGGGTAATTCCTCGGCGGGCACTGTTTTGATTTCTTCGAATTCAGCGGCCGGCAGTTTCTCCAAATCAGCGGACGGCAGTTCCTCGAAACTACCCGGGTCCTCAGCGGTAACGGGTTGTAACTCCTCGGGAGCCGCTTCAGCCGTTTCCTCATCCGGAACAGGCGGTTCCGGCTCCGGCGGAACGGTTGGTTCCTCAGCTTGAACGGCGTCGGGCAGGTCGCTCATGTCTTGTGTCAAATAGTCATTCTCAACAACCGGTTCGGGTTCGCCGGGGTCCGTATCGTCCAAATCATCCGATGCGGCGGGCTCTACAGGAGCGGATGGAGCGGAGACGGGAGCGGGGGCCGGTGTATCGCCGCCGGAGAACATATCCAATTCGGAGGGGTGTAAAAAGCCGCGTACGCCCTCGGCTCTTACCTCGTCGGCGGTGGAGACCATGACGATACCGGTCACATCGGCGCTTGCGATGAACTTTGGCGCTTCCAAGCGGCGGACCTTGATATTGCCGCCGTTCACCTCGACGCCCTCGCTTGCGACCAGGCGCTCACATTGGATGTTACCGGTAATCACCACGTTTCGCGCCTCGATTTCCTTGATGACGGCCGAACCGGAAACGGTCAAGTTCAGGGAACCTGCTCTCAGACCTTCGGCGTGCAGATTACCTGCCTTGACAGCCATGCCCTCGCCGCAAAAGGCCTCCGCGACGTGCACATCGCCCTGTATCACCAGGGTGATATCGTTCTCGGCGGACAAGGGACCGCTGAGTTCCAAAGTTGCGGTGGTCAACACAACCGATTCGCCGGAGATGCGGGCGCCCTTGAATTGGTTCGCGGAGATATCCACGCTTTCTTTGGCTTCAACGGCGTCCGCCGTCATATCGGCATCTTCGGTGCGAACGGTTATGCTGCCGCCCGAGCTACTCAGGTTGCGCACATCGAGGCTTTCGTTGACCTCGATATCGCCCGAGTAGGATAGTCCGGTAACTTCGCCGGTGATTTCACAGCCCTTGGGAATGACCAACTTGTCCATGGTTCCACCTTTTTCCATATCGATCGGGTAACGGCTACTGATACCTGATCATAACGCACTCTTTTTCAAGGGTAAAGCCGAAGAAAACAGCATACAATAATTAGTGGACTATTTTGTGTTGTTGAACACACCGAAACCGGCCGGCGTATCTCTTGCTTCCTTTCGGCCGTACGAGGTGTGCCGGAGGCTGAAAATGTTATCGATCTGGTTCCTGATGAACCTGCTCTTCCAAGACGACAAAACCGAACAAGATGTTGTCACGGAGCAGGTTACCGTTGAGTTCGTGTTGCTGGACGTATTGGCCGTCACCAGGAAGGGCGTTCCTGTAACCGACCTGACATTGTCCGATTTCGAGGTCAGGGAAGGACGTCAAAAGGTGGACATTACGCTTTTTGAAAAGCTGGACCTGCGTGCGCCGTTGGAGGGTGATTTCACGCCCACGCCGATCGATACAGAAAAATTGAGTACGACGGGCGTCACTCGCCGCCAGGTGCAGCAGTTGGTGCTGGCGGTGGATTTGTTCGAACAACCCGTTACCGAGGCGGCCCGCACCTTCGATCAGTTGGATAAATTCGTCAATTCGCTAGACAGCGCCCTGGCTTACAGCATCGATGTACGCAGCCTGGAATACGGTTCCTATACCGAGGGATTCACCACCAACCGCAGAATGGTGCGCGAAGCCTTGAGCAAAATGCGGGACCAATACCTCAAAGACACCGTGTATGTGGATGAGGGCGAGACCCTGCTGGGCGGACTCTCCCGCCGGGAACGGCAACGCAACAACAATCCCAGGAGGCGCTCCAGTCCCCTGGCCGACCTGGAATACGAGCTGCGCAACTGTGTCAGTGTACGCATTCCCCAGGTGTGCATGGACAACTTCATTGCCGATTTCCTGGATCGTCAGTACATGCGCTCGCTTCGCGCCCTGGGCGAAATGACGGCCATGGCCCAAAGCTTCAAGCAGGACGGTTTGAAGACCATCCTCCTGGTCTCGCCCGGTTTCTCCTCGGATAGTATCGATGCCGTCTACCAGTTGCGGGACCACATCTTGCGAACCGGTAGGAATGAAAACGTAAGCAGCAATCAGCGGGTCAACGCCATGCCTTCTCTCGGAGGCCGTTCGCGCGGCTTGTTCAATTCGTCCGAGATGAGGGACCGGAAGCGGGAGTTCACCGACGCCTGTTTGCAGAACCGAGTGATTGTGCACGCCTTCGACATCTATAACCGCCTGGACCAACACAAACGCGGCACGAGCGCCGAGTTCGGCGGGGTTTCCCAGGCAACCCGCGACATCTACAGCAATTACAACAACCAGATCAGCAGCGGTTTGTTCGAGGCTGCCGAGGATACGGGCGGTTCGTTTACCCAATCGTTCGGATTGACCACACCCATGACCAAGGCCGTCGATAGGGGCCGTTATTACTACCTGTTCGGCTACACCTCACCCGACGGCAAAAAGGGCCGGTGGCGCAATCTGAAGGTGAAGTGCAAGCGCAAGGGTGTGCGCCTGCAATACCGCGCCGGTTACTACAGTAAATAAAACGGAGATGCCTACATGATGCTTACCCTCTTATGCTCACTCTTCTTCTATCAGATCGACGACCTGGAAGCCTGGGACCGTCAGATCCAGGAAGAGATCACGGTCAACTACCTGACCCTGGACGTGATGGCTGTGGACGCCAAGGGTCGCCCGGTTACCGACCTGAAGGCCGCTGATTTCCAGGTCAAGGACAAGGGCCGCAAGGTGAAAATCGATTTCTTCGACACACTGGACATGCGCGGTTCCTCTAAGGAGTCGGGCAACGCGTCCGAAGACCCCGACCTTCACCGCGACACCGCCGGCAAGGGCGTGCAACAGCTCATCCTGGCTTTGGATATGGAAGACGTGACCAATACTCAGGTCACCAGGACCCTGAAGCAGTTGCGCGACTACATCGGCTCGCTGGACAACAGCTTCCAATACCGCATCCATGTCTACAGCATGGAGCACGGCACCGTGACCAAGGGGTTTATGAGTCAACGCAAGGCGGTCATGATCGCCCTCGATGAGTTCGCGGAGCGCCATTTCAAAACCCGTATCGACAGCCGGCGTCCCGCCCGAGGGGAAGGTAACCTGCTGGACGACCTTGAAGAAGAGGACGACGGGCCGATCACGCCGTGGAAGAAGGGCAACATGCTGCCGCGCGGTCCCGTGGGCCTGGCCGACCTGGAATCCGCCTATCGTACCTGCATGGTCCTGTACGCCAATAATCCCGCCAAAAAAGCCATGTGCATCAACGATAATTTGAACTCCTTCATCCGGCAGCAATACCACCGTACGCTTCGCGTGTTGGGCGAACTGCAAGACCTGACCCGCAAGTTCGAGGAACAGGACGGCTTGAAAACCATGCTGTTGGTGTCGCCGGGTTTCTCGACAACCTCCATGGATGCCGCCTATTCCCTGGCCAGGCACGTCATGGGACAGGCCGATAAAAGCCTGCACAGCCGCACGGCAAGGTTGTTCAACAATGAGAATATTCAACGCGACTCCCGCAAACTGTTGCATACCTGCGCGGTCAACCGCATTGTCTTCCACGCTTTCGACATCTATAACAGAATGGACCTACACAAACGCGCGTCGGGCTCCCAATTCGCGGGTCCCATACCCCAAACCATCTACCGCGACTTCGACAATGAGATCAGCAGCGGCTTGCTCAGCCTGGCCCGAGACACGGGCGGCAGCTTCACCCAAGCGTTCAATCTTCAGACACCCATCGGCAGGGTCATCAACGGTTCGGCCTTCTACTACCAGTTGGGCTACACCACCCCCAAGGGCAAAAAAGGCGCCTGGCGCAAACTGAAGGTCACCTGCAAACGCAAAGGCGTCAAACTGATCTACCGAAAAGGCTACTACGGCTGAATCAGACACCTGTGATTATAGATCTTACGTATGACGCGGGACTTCGTCAAAGTCACATATGAGCCTTTGACAACCCCGAATTGACTCAATTCTTCCCGGAAAGGCATAAAGATCCGCCCTTTGATGTTCGATTCATCCCGGGAAGACACGAACATTTTGCATAAGATCTTCGATTCATCCCGGGAAGAATCGAGGATTGGATTGTAGACATTAGACATTTTGTTCTTCCCGGGAAGAACAAAACATCTTTCGAGCAATCGATCCTTTATGCACCTCAAGGCGTCCCTTGGTTGTTTTATGCATCAACTTTCCTTGATTTTTCGAGCGAGGATCGACCCGGTGCCGGATACTCAAATGACAACCGGCAAATTCCTTCGACTTTCCCTATAGGTCAGAATTGCAGCGGGTTCGAGGTTGTCACCAAATCTGCCCACAACTCTGGCGCGTCCCTGAATAGTTCAGCCGCGAAAGTCTCGATTGAAGGCATTGAAAGCAGGGATGATTGTGTCATAATCGCTCAAATCGCCACGGACCGGTCAGCGCCCGGTCTTTAGAGGATGAGGAGAACCCCTATGCGCATTCTTTCGCTCTGTATTTTTTTTCTTTGCCTGATCGGCTGCGGCAATAAGCCCGATCAACCCTCGGCGGAAACGGCAGCTATCGATATTACCGAAACCATCAACAGCATTATCGAGGCCGATTTAAAGGCCGATATCGCCATCCTGGCTTCCGACGAATTCGAGGGTCGCGCCCCTTCCTCCCCCGGCGAAGAGAAAACGGTTCAGTTTCTCCGGGACGAGTTCAAACGCCTGGGCCTGCAACCCGGGAACGGCGACAGCTATTTCCAAGAGGTTCCCCTGATGGAAAGCCTGGCCGATCCCAATACCAGCCTGACCGTGGACGTGGGCGGCAAATCCCATAGCTTTGCCTACGGCGACGAGATCATGGTATGGACCAAGCAGGTCAAGGACGAAGTAGCCCTCAAGAACTCCGAAATGGTATTCGTGGGTTACGGCGTGGTGGCGCCCGAATACGGCTGGAACGATTACGAGGGTCTGGACGTCAAGGGCAAAACCGTGGTCATCCTGGTCAATGATCCCGGGTACGCGACCAGGGACGAAGCCCTGTTCAACGGCCTGGCCATGACCTACTACGGCCGTTGGACCTATAAATTCGAGGAAGCGACCCGCCAGGGCGCTGCCGGCGCGCTGGTCATTCACGAGGACGGACCCGCGGGCTATCCGTGGGGCGTGGTCAGCGGCAGTTGGTCGGGTCCCCAGTTAGACCTGGTCGCCAAAGATAAAAACCAACCGCGGTTGGACGTCGAGGGCTGGATCTCCGCGGCCACCGCACAGAAGATTTTTTCCGCGGCGGGTAAAGACTTTGAGGCCATGAAAACCGCGGCCCATACCAAGGGATTCAAATGGGAAAGCCTGGGCGCCGAAGCCTCGCTGACCCTGAAGAACCAGGTCAGGGAATCGATCTCCCGTAACGTCCTCGCAGTTTGGCCGGGCGATGAACGCAAGGACGAATACGTTTTCTACTGCGCTCACTGGGATCACCTAGGGAAGGACGAGTCCCTGGAAGGCGACCAGATCTATAACGGCGCTATCGACAACGCCTCCGGCACGGCGGGTCTTCTGGAAATTGCCGAGGCTTTCACGCTGCTGCCGAAGCGACAGGCTCGTTCCGTTGTCTTCATGGCCGTGACCGCCGAGGAAAAAGGTCTCCTGGGTTCGCGCTTCTACGGCGAGAATCCCATCTATCCCACCAAACAAACAGTCGCCGCTATCAATATGGACGCCTTGAGCACGATCGGTAAGACCAACGACGTGGTCGTTGTCGGCTACGGCAACTCGGAGTTGGATGATTACCTGCGTGACGCCGCGGCCGAGATGAACCGCAAGCTGGTGCCCGATCCCACCCCGGAAAAGGGCTTCTTCTATCGCTCCGACCACCTGAGTTTTGCCAAAGAGGGCATACCCGCCATGTACGCGGAGGGCGGTAGCGATCACGTGGAACACGGCGCGGAGTGGGGCGCTGAGAAGAGAAGGGAATACGCCGAAAACCACTACCACAAACCCTCGGATGAGATTTCCGACGACTGGGATCTCTCCGGCGCGATACAAGACTTGCAAATGTTTTACAAGGTGGGCTACCGCCTGAGCACAGAAAACGTCTGGCCCAACTGGAGGGAAGGCAACGAATTCCGCGCAACCCGTGACAAGGATCGCGGCGGACAATAAGTTCGAATGCCCGGGACCTGCCCGGCGGGTCCCGTTTTCGGATCTAGGAGTCGGCGGGGTCTTCCGGGAACAATCCCAAACCGTCACAGGCTTTTTTGACGATGCGCTTCAAGGCTTCCTCGGGCATGTCGTTGAAAAAGGCTTTCAGCTGATCATAATCGGCACCGTCGGCAATCATGCTGACGATCAGCGCCTCGGTCATTTGATTGGGTTTCAATTCGGGTTCCGGCGGCGCTTGCGTCCGGCGGGAGAACTTGCGAAACCACTTCATGCCGACCGCTCACCGCAGTTTCAGCGACAGGTAATGCGCCATCTTGCGGCGGTGACCCGCCCAGGCGTCGATATCGCGAAGGTTGGCCAGCATCCCCTGAATGATGGTTTTCCCCGGGGTTTCCAGTTCCAATTCTGTGCGAATCAACCCGAGACTGGCGCGCGCGTCCTCGGCATCGGTCTTCTCCAAGCCCAGACCGGGCAGCATCTCTTCCATTTCCTCCAAGACGCTCAAGGCTCGTGCATTGCCCTGATCGGCCCACATGGCCGCTACTTTTTGCCGCGTGGGCATCATCTCGGGTTTCAATACAGGTTCGACATTACCCTTCAGCAGCCCGCTCACCATCTCGTCAATCACGTGCATGATGAAGTCGGTGACCCGATCCAGGTCGATTTGAATGCCTTCCACCAACATGATCACGTGGTACTCGCCGACAATTCCGTTCACCATGGCCGCCACATCGATCAAATACGGTTTCAGCGGTTGGCCGTAAAGTGCGAGCAGGAATTCTTCCTGGGTTTTTTGCCACTCATAGCGGCAGCGCTGCAGAAAAAGCATGATCTCTTCGTTCACCCGCAGGCCGGTTTCGCGGAGAAACAGGTCGAAATATCCCTGGTTTTCGATCACATCGCGAAACAGGAAATAAATCTGGGCCCGCATGCGATCCCTGGGGGACAGGCTGCGATCATTGCGAATGCGCTGAATCTCGGCCTGCACCTGATCGTCGAAATGCTCCATCATGGCCAGCATCAACTGGTTTTTGGAACGGAAATGCAGATAAACAGCGCCCTTGGACATGTCGCAGGAGTCGGCGATCTCCTGCATGGTCGTCGCCTTGAAACCGTTTTTGATGAACAGTTCCATGGCAGTGTCTATGATCTGTTGACGTTTGGGTTTATTCAAGCCGAAACTCCTCGATAGCGGGCATTATACTACGCCGAGCCCGCCGGTCGGTCTCGGGATGAGCCGCGTCAAGATAGATAGGAAAAACTTTTATTGTCAAGATACTGTTAGAATGAATAGCAAGAACTATCCGGGAGGACAAACCTTATGGGCCGCAAACTGCCGACGGAATGGCGACCTTATCATGGGAGCAAACGAAGAGAGGATGTGATTCGAGAGCTATGGCGTTACAACGGTATGCTTTCCCTTCAAGATCGTTCGGAGAAGTACAAACGCATGGCGTTGTCGCCGTTCGCCTTCTACCGGGGCACGGCGCATCTTTACTATCACGACCTGAAGAAGATCGGCCTTCCCGAGAGCAGTTCCTTCCACAACGGGGAAACGCGCACCTGGATTCAGGGGGACTTGCATATCAACAACTTCGGCGCCTTTTGCACCGGCGAGGGAGAAGTGGTCTTCGACCTGAACGATTTCGATGAAGCCTGGATTGCGCCCTACTATTTCGACGTCCTTCGCGGGGCTTCCTCCCTGTGCCTGCAAGGACAGGAGAATGATTTCTCCAATAAGAAGATCCACGATTTTGTGGTTGAGTTCTGTAAGGAGTACTTGGATTCGCTGGAACGGCACGCGGGCGGCCTCGATTATGCCCTGGTAACGGCCGCAAACACACACGGGCCGCTTAAAGCATTCCTGGAGAAAGCGGAAAAACACAACAGCCGGCGCGCCATGTTGGAGGATTGGACCGTATTGCGCCGCAACAAACGCGGTTTTGCTACCGGTAGATCCAAATTGGAACCCGTCAGCAAAGACGATTACCGTATTCTCAGCAAGGCCGTGGCTCTTTATAAAGACCACTTGGACTCGCCTTTGCGCGGTCGAGAGGATTACTTCACGGTACTGGATGTGGCCCGCCGCTTGGGCGCGGGCGTGGGGTCTCTGGGTACCCCTCGCTACTACATCTTGATCCGCGGCGAGACCGATGACCCCGATGAGGATCACATCCTGGATGTCAAGGAGCAGGGGCTGCCCTCCTATTTCCCCATTTTGTCCCGAAAGGAAAAAGCCGGTCTGCTGAACCGCTTCAACGAGGAACGGGCCGGGCTTCGTGTGGCTACCGCGCAAAAAGCCATGTTGACGGATCCCGATCCTACCCTGGGTTATATCACCATCCTGGGCCGCTCTTTCTCCGTCCGCGAACGCTCACCCTTCAAGAAGGCTTTCAAGCTGCACAAGCTGAACAAAACCAAGCATTTTCTGGCCATGTCCCACCATTGGGGCACGATCCTGGGAACGGCGCACGCGCGCGGCAACGATGCCGATCCCGACCTCTCCGCCCACGCCTTCGAGCACGCGGTTTTAGATCTGGTCAAAGGAAAGCGCGACGAATTCATGGAGGAAGTGGCCGCCTTTGCCTTCAACTATGCGGAACAGGTGGACAAGGATTTCCAACTTTTCAAGGAACTGCTGGAGGCGGAGGATATATAGGCGCCTCCGCTTTGAAAAACCGACCTTTTAACGACGGTTACATTCAATTTACGCTCGCATGTCGCCTTATGTGATACCTTTTGGGCCGCTTCAGGGTTCTTGAGCCCGTGCATTCGGCCGACCGACCCGCTCGCCGGCCGCCGCACCTCATTTAGAGAGGTCCCAAAATGAAAAAGATCATCAGCCTTGGTTTGGTTTTAGTCGTTTTCGCGGTTGCCTTGACCACCATCGCGGCCGCGCCGTCTCGTACCTTCAGCAATCCCATGCCGGCCGCCGAAAACCACAAACCCACCAAAAGCCTGATGCGCCATTATCAACGCGAGAATTACGACCTGTACAACGCCTTCGAAAATGCTTACCGCTACTTTGCGCAACCCGAGGGCGACTATGACTGGGGCACCGTCACCTTCCAGTTGAAGAGCACTCCCCCGGATTACTCGCTGGTCGTGACCTATGTGACCGTTACGGTTTACATCCGCTACATCGAAGCGGAAGACGCCTATCAAGTCAGCGGTTTCGACGTCCGGGAGACCACGACTTACTAAACTTTTTCTGTCCTCCGATGGAAAAAACTCGTCTCTCGTGGACGAGCTTTCTTCGCCCGGCTGCTTGCGCCGGGCGAATTTTTCAAGTTATCACCATCACGGTCACGGGCTTACCGGATTTAACCGACACTTCTTCCCCCATGCAGCTTACATAGTGTTTCACCCGGAAGCAGCCGGGCCGCACCATCTACTTCTAATCGCACCCTTTTCGAATTTGAAAATTGCCTGGATCTGCCGATTCGATCTAAGATGAGGGTTTGAGTTTGAGTTAACCGGTTTTGGAGGTAGCATGAGAATCCTGATTTTCGGCCCGAACGGTAGCGGCAAAGGCACCCAGTCCGCCCATCTGGTCAAGCATTTCGGCCTGGCTCACGTGGAGTCCGGCGGTATTTTTCGGGCCAATATCAAAGGCGGCACCGAGCTTGGCAAGAAGGCCAAGGCCTATATCGACCAGGGCGAATTGGTTCCCGATTCGATCACCATTCCCATGGTCATCGACCGCCTGCAACAGGACGACTGCGCCAAGGGTTGGATTTTGGACGGATTTCCGCGCACCCCCGCCCAGTCGGAAGCCCTGATCGACGCCCTGCAAGTTGCCGACAGCCCCTTGGATGTGGTGATCACCATCGATTTGGATCGCGGGATCTGCGCCGATCGCTTGATGGGTCGCCGCACCTGCCCGAACGGGCACCCCAACAATACGGCCATCGACGCCATTGCGCCCAAGGAAGTGGACGGCAAGTTGGTCTGTTGGAAATGCGGCGCCGAAGTCACCGTGCGTTCCGATGATGTGGACATGGGCGCGATCGATCAACGTCACGATATCTATTTCGATGAGGAAGGCGGCACCCTGGGCGGCGTCGCCGTGGTCGAAAAATGGGCTGCCGATAAAGGCAATGTCAAGGTCATTCACGTGGACGGCGCCGGCGATATCGAGTCCATCCGCGGCAACATCATGAGTCAACTGAACTGAACGGGACGACGCGGGCCAGCTTGCGGCCGTGGATTGCCGGCGTGACATCGCGGCTCGACCTTTCGTTTCGGGTCGCGACAGCAACGGCTGCCCGTGTCTCGCCGATTCGTGCCGATGGACGCGGCCGACTGGAACCGGGTGAGTTGGAGCGTTCCCTGGAAAAGATTGGCAAACCTGCCCTCGCGCCTCTGGCCGGCCTTTACAAAGTTGATATAATAGTCTGTTTGGGGGCGCATACCATCATGGTCGGCGTGGGGCGGTTTGGAATCGGCGTTCGAGTCGATTCAAGATCGACCTCTACCCTCGGGGCCAGGGGATGGGGAAGTCCTTTGGAGCCCGGCATTAAGGAAGGGTCGATCATTAGACCCGCATTTCATTGAAGATAAAGGAGCGAGGCATGTCTCACGGTTTTTTCACTGTCCCCGTACCGGACAATGAGCCGATTTTGAATTACGGCCCGGGTTCCCCCGAAAAAGCGAGCCTTAAAGGCAGGCTCGATGAGATGGCAGGGGAACAGATTGAAATTCCGATTATTATCGGCGGCAAGGAAATCAAAACGGGGAATTTCGGCAATTGCGTCATGCCCCACGATCACGGGCATTTGTTGGGTCGCTACCATAAGGCGGACGCGAGTCATGTCCAACAAGCCGTGGAAGCCGCGGCGGAAGCTTGGAAGCACTGGTCGGAAACCCCTTGGGAATCGCGTGCGGCGGTATTCCTGAAAGCGGCTGAATTACTGGCCGGACCCCATCGCAACAACCTCAACGGCGCGACCATGTTGTGCCAGAGCAAGAACGTATTCCAGGCCGAAATCGACGCCGCTTGCGAACTGATCGATTTCTTCCGGTTCAATGCCTTCTTCATGGCCCAGCTCATGGAAGAGCAGCCCATGTACTCGCCCAATCCCACCTGGAACCGGTCCGAGTACCGTGCGTTGGAAGGATTCATCCTGGCCATCACGCCGTTCAACTTCACCTCCATTGCCGGCAACCTGGGTAGTGCGCCCGCGATCATGGGCAACACCGTCATCTGGAAGCCCGCGGCCTCCACCGTTTATACGGGCTATTACATCATGAAGCTGCTGCAGGAAGCGGGTCTGCCTCCCGGCGTCATCAACTTCGTGCCCGGTCCTCCCAAGGAAATCGGCGACACCGCCTTGCATCAACCCGGGTTGGCCGGGATTCACTTCACCGGCAGCACCGGTATCTTCCAATATATGTGGCGCACCGTGGGCGAGAACATCGCCAACTATAACGGCTACCCCCGTATTGTAGGTGAAACCGGCGGTAAGGATTTCATCGTGGCGCACGAATCGGCTCACGCCGATGCCCTGCGCACCGCCATTGTTCGCGGCGCCTTCGAGTACCAGGGGCAGAAGTGCTCCGCCGCATCTCGCGCATACATTCCCAAGGCCCTGTGGAACAAGATCAAGGACGATGTCTGTAACGATGTGAACAGCATGAAGATGGGCGATCCGCGTGACTTTACCAACTTCATCAACGCCATCATCGATGAAAAGGCCTTCGACCCGATAGCACGCTATATCGACTACGCTCGCGATGCCGACGATGCGACCATCATTTGCGGCGGCGAGTACGACAAGAGCAAGGGCTACTTCATTCAGCCGACCATCATCGAGACCACCAATCCCAAGTTCAAAACCATGTGCGAGGAAATCTTCGGTCCCGTCATGACCGTCTACCCCTACGAGGAAACCTTCGAAGAGGTCCTGGAATTGACCGACACCACCTCGCCCTACGCCCTGACCGGCGCCGTATTTGCCGAGGATCGTTACGTGATCGACCAGGCATCCAAGGCGTTGCGCCACGCGGCCGGCAACTTCTACATCAATGACAAACCCACCGGTGCGGTGGTCGGCCAACAGCCCTTCGGCGGCGCTCGCGCAAGCGGCACCAATGACAAGGCGGGCAGCGCCATGAACCTGTTGCGCTGGACTTCCGTCCGCAGCATCAAAGAGAACTTTGTGCCGGTCACCGACTACAGGTATCCTTTCCTACAGGAACCTTAATCCATCAATCGCAAGGGGCATGTAACCGTTCCATGGGAATCAACGGCAATATATCCACCATGTCGCTGGCAGAAGTGTTCCAGTGGCTGCAAACGGGCCAGAAAACCGGCACGTTGCATCTGGATGGCGCCAACGCCGTCAAAAAGGAAGTCTACTTCCAGGACGGCGTGATCATCTCCGCCACGTCCAACGATCCCCGTGAGTTCATCGGGCAGTTCATGCTCTACACCAAACGCATCACCGAACAACAGCTCACCGAGGCCCTGGAGAACCAGAAGCGCGATCACGTGCTGCTGGGCAAAATCCTCTTGCAAAAGGGATTACTGGGCAAAGACGAACTGGCCAAGGTCCTCCATTCCATCGTGGAAGAGATCATCTATGATCTCTTCCTGTGGAAGGAGGGCCATTTCGAGTTCGAAGATGACCAACTGCCGCAACGAGAGATGCCGTCCCTTCAGTTGGACATCACCCACATCGTGTTGGAAGGCGCCACACGCGAGGATGAATGGAGCCGCATCAATCAGGTCTTCCCCAACGAATTGATCGTGGTGCGCCCCAACATCGAAAAGATCTATCAGTCGCTGCCGCTGGACCGCGGCGTGGCGCGCCTGTTGTTGTTGATCAACGGCACCCGCTCCCTGTATGAATTGACGCGCCTCTACAAGGCCACCCGCTACCAGGTTTTCAAGGCCATGTTGGACCTTCACGAGGCCGGTCTGATCGAGGTCGGCGACTACCGTCCGCAGTATATCCAGACCACGGTCGCCGGCAATCGCGACGCCCTGAAAGACATGCTGTTGGACGTGGAAAGCTTGATGAACGAGGGCAAACTCGCCGATGCCGAAGCCGGTATCACCAAACTGGAGGAAATTGCCGCCGACAGTCCTGACGTCAGGAAGCTCAAGGAACAGATCAAGGAGAAGCGTCTGGAAACCACCGCGCGCGAGTTGGTCAATCCCAATGCGATTCCCTGCCTCAACATGCCCATGGAAAAATTGACCAAAATGGAGCTGAGCCCGGAACAGGGCTTCCTGGTTTCGCGTATCAACGGTGTGTGGGACGTTAAATCGATCGTCAAGATCTCGCCCTTCGGCGAGAATGTGTGCCTGAAAATCATCAAGAAATTCCTCGACGACGGAGTCATCATCCTCAAATGACCGAGAAAAAGCCTTTACAAGAAAGAGAGCAATTGGATTTCGATCAGATGGAGCTGCACTCCGACATCAACGTGCACCTCCCGCCCTCCCAATCAGAACCCAAGCCGCGCCGCGAGAAGAAGCCGCGTCAGACGGTGAAACCCGCTCCTAAGGGCGGCAGCAGCGCCGGGTTCTGGATCATGACCGTTCTCTTCGTGATTGCTGCCGCCGGGGGCGGCTATTTCTTCTACCGCTTCGATCTGCTGACCGCCGAACACCAGGAACTGCAACAGCGCGTGCAGCAGGCCGCCGAGTCCCTGGCCGCCACCAGTTCCGACCTGAAGGCCGTCAACACCGACCTGGCCGATACAGAAACCACGCTGGCGGATGCGCGCGGTAATATCGGCCGTCTGGATAATGCGCTCCAGTCCGCCCAAAAACGCAACAGGGATCTGGAAAAAGCCAGGAAGGATTTGGAAGGTAAGCTGGCCGCGCGCGACAAGGAACTGGCCGATACGAAAAAAGACCTCAAAAGCACCAAGGGCAACCTCACCGGCACGCGCAAGACACTCAACAAAACCAAAAGAGAAAGAGACAACGCCCGCAAACAACTCGCCGATCTGCAAAAGGAAAGCTCCGAGAAGATCGCCGGTCTGGAAACCCAACTTTCGGAGCAGGAAGCCGGCTTCAATCAACAGGCGGCCGATCTGCGGAGCCAAACCGACAAAATGAAATCCGAGCGCGATGACGCGATTCGCGAGCGCGATAAAACCAGGAGAGAGTTCGAGGCCGAATCCAGGGCCAGCCTGAAGATCATTCAGGAACGTAATAGACTGAAGCGCGAGAACAGCGATCTCCAGGAAGAAAACAACAAAATGGCAGCCGATCTTAAAGCCGCCCGAGCCAGGGCTCGCGCCCTGGAAGTGGTGGATGTGGGTGAACTGGTGCCCTTTACCGACGAGATGAAACCCGGCAGGGTTACCTATCGCGAACCCCTGCCCGACGGCGTCAAGATTCCCCGCCGCGTGGGCACCGTGGTTTTCATGGCTCTGATCAGTGAAACCGGCGGCGTGAAAAAAGTGATGCTGATGCCGGGCTATGAGGATATGGACCCCAACCTGAAATCCGCCCTCATCCAAAACCTGTACAAATGGAAATTCACCCCGCCCGAGGATAATAACGTACGCGTCAAGACCTGGCAGCCTGTCCTGGTCCGTCCGGAATGAGCAGTGAGCGATGCAGTTGCCCTTCTTAAAGAAAGCCTGTCCATGTCGGCCCTGGTCGGCCGTTATGTGAAGCTTGTCAAAAAGGGCGGGAAGCTGGCCGCGTGCTGCCCCTTCCACAATGAGAAAACCCCCTCGTTTTATGTGGACGACAAGAAGGGTTTCTTCCACTGTTTCGGCTGCGGCAAGGGCGGGGATCTGCTTCAATTCGCCATGGACATCGAGGGGTTGGCCTTTGTAGAGGCGCTTGACTTCCTGGCCGATATTGCCGGTGTGGAACTGCCCAAGCGGCGCGGCAAGCGCGGGCCCAGCCGGGACCTGGTGGAAACCCTCCGCCATATCAACGACGACGCGGTTCAGTTCTACGCGGGTCAACTGCGCAAGAACAAGCCGGCCATGGAATACCTGCTCAAACGCGGCATGCGCGAGAGCACGGTCGCCCTATTCAAGATGGGCTGGGCGCCCGGCGGTTTCGACAACTTGTTCCGGCACCTGGCCGCGAAGTACGACCGTCGGCTGCTGGTGGAGAAGTCGGGCCTGTTCAAAGTGGCCCGCAACGGCAATCCTTACGACCTGTTCCGCGAGCGGGTCATCTTCCCCATTCGCGATGTCTACGGCCACCCCATTGCTTTCGGCGGCCGCCTGATCGAGGGCGAAGGGCCCAAGTACATCAACTCGCCCGAAACACCCATCTATGTGAAGGGCAAGCACGTCTTCAACCTGGACTTCGCCAGGGTTTTCTTGAAAAAGAAGCCCGAGGTGGTGGTCACGGAAGGTTATATGGACGCCATCCAGGTCTACCAGGCCGGCGTGGGCGGCGTGATCGCGGGTCTGGGGACCGCCTTCACCGTGCAACAGGCCAAATTGCTGAAGCGGTTCGCCACGCGGGTCATTCTGAACTTCGACGCGGACGCCGCCGGCTTCAAAGCGGCCAGGGCGACGATTGAAACCCTGCTGACGATCGATTTGGATATCGGGGTGGTCAGCCTGCCCGATAAACAGGACCCGGACGACTTCATCAAGGAAAACGGTGTCGCCGCCTACAAGGAATACATTGCGAACGCTCGCGATTTCTATACCTTCCTCATGGAATACCTGACCGGGGACGCCGACCTGGAAACCGACCCCAGGCAACGCAGCAACGTGGTGGGCGAGATGGCCCAAACCCTCCACAAGATTGCCGATCCCGTGGTGCAAAACCATTGGTTGGAGCGCCTGGCCGAGGACATGAATCTGCCGCCGGCCGTTATTCAGGAAGTCTTCGAGTCGAAACGCCCCAAGGAAAGCAAGACCAAACAACGGGAACAACCCGCGGAGCCGGCGGGGACGTCGGCCCTGAGCGCCATTCAGGAACAAATGCGTCATGCCCCTTACGGCGGCGGGCCGCGACGGGACGATTGGAAGGGCGGTCGGCAAGGCTGGGGCAAGTGGGACAAAAAGCGGCCGGCGGGTCCCTACCCGGAGATCCAGATTCTGCACGGCGATTTCAGCCCCAAGCCGGCGCTGCCCGATTCCGTTCTGCCGAAGTCGCCGCCACCGGAGAAGGAACCCGCTCCGGTAGAAGCGCGGGCGCCGCAACCTCCTGCCGAAACCCCGGAACCGCCGCCGGATACGATGCCCGATATCCCGCACAATGCCCTGGAAGAAATGATTCCTGTCGATGAATTCGGCCACCCGCCGCCGGAGCCCGCGGATTTCCAGGAGATGACCCCAATCCCGGAACCGCCGCCGGACATGATACCCGACATCCCGCCGGACATGTTGGATGAAATGATTCCCGTGGACGAATTCGGCAATCCCCTGATCGACAGTGAAATGAACTTCGACCCAGGTATCCCGGATTTGGAGCCGAAACCGCCGAAGGAAAAAACACCGCCCCCGACCAAGGCGCAACTGCCCTCGCCGCCCAAGCCGCCGCTGCCGAAGCCGAAACCGCCCGTGTCGCCGGAACCCAAACGGGAAATAAAACGCAGGGTAGCCGGCCGCACCTCGGAGAACCCCTTCACCTACGTGGAGCAGGAGTTTCTTTACTACGTGATGCACCAACCCCGGTTCGAGCAGGATTTGCAGGAAGACCACCGCAACATGCTGCACAACATCCTATCCAACGTCTTTCACGATCGTCATTGGGTGCTGGAGTTCATCTATCACGACCACGACCTGAACCTGGAAGAAACCTTGGGCGTGGTACCGGAGGAGATGCGAAACCACCTCCGCGCCATCTACTTCGAGGAGGCCTTCGAGAGCTTCTATAAAAACGAGGACATCAATCGGCTGGAACAACTCTTCCCGGAACTCATGGCCAAAATGTTGCAAACCTTGACGGAACGGAACAAACAAAGGCTGCGCCTGCTGCCGCCGACGGAAATCAAGAAGAAACAGGCGCTGCTGAAACAAAACAACGAATGGCGCAAGCAAATGCACATGCTTCGCAACGTCCGATAGCGCTCCCGGCCGGCTGATTTAAGCCGTATCATCGTCAAAACTCTTGTGTTTCGGCGCATTTGGTTCGATAGTAAGTTTAGTTGGATGCAAGAGGGTGCCTTGTGAACATATCGAAAATTGTGCTGGTGCAGCCCAATCTGCGTTGGGTGGCTTGGAATTTCAAAACGCTTTGGGAGATCCATCCCGTCAATCTCTGCATGCTGGCCGCGATGATCGAGGATCGCTACGACATCACCATCATCGACGCCAACATCGACGATCTGGACACGGACGAATTCAAGTCCCGGTTGGCCCGTCTACAGCCGGACCTGGTCGGCATTACCCTTCTGACCATGGAATATGGCGAGACCGCGCACATCGCCGCCCGCCTGGTGAAGGAAGTGGATCGGGATATCGTTACCGTTCTGGGCGGCATCTATGCTACCCAGGCCCCGGAACTTGCGGGGAAGGACACTAACATCGACTACCTGGTGCTGGGCGAGGGCGAATACGTCTTTCCCGCGCTGCTCGAAGCGATCCAGGGTCGCGGCGACATGCCGGACCGCGGGGTCGGTTACCGCTGCGACGACAATCTCATCCTCACCGGAAAGGCGCCCTTTATCCAAGATCTGGACGCATTGCCTCTGCCCGCCTACCACCTGGTGGATTACGAACGCTACACCCGAACCCTGCAACGTATCAGTGTCGACTCGCCGCGCACCCTGCCCTATGCGCGCATTCTCACCTCGCGCGGTTGTCCCATCGGCTGTACCTTCTGCGAGATCGAGTCCATCAGCGGCAAACCCTTTCGCTCCCGTTCAGTGGAACACGTGATTTCAGAGATGAAGTTGCTGAAGGAAAACTACGGCATCACCTCGATCATCTTCGACGACGACAACCTTTACGTCAATCGCAGGCGAACCAAAGAACTGTGCAAGGCCATGGTGCGGGAGAACCTGAACCTGAAGTGGAACGCTATCGCGGTTTCGGTCTTCTACCTGAACGACGAGATCCTGGAAGCCATGGCCGCAAGCGGCTGCCAATACGTGGACATGGCCATCGAAAGCGGCGTCGAGCGGGTGCTGAAGGAAATCGTCAAGAAACCGGTCAAGCTGGACTACGCCCGCCGTATGATCGACAAGGCCAAGAGCCTGGGCATCGACGTCAACGCTCATTTCATTATCGGCTTCCCCGGCGAGACCTGGGATGAAATACGCGCCACCATCCGCTACGCCGAGAGCCTGAACGCCGATTACATCAAGTTCTTCATCTACCAACCGCTGCCCGAAACGCCGCTGTTCAAGACGGTCATGGAACAGGGTCTCCTTCGCGGCGCGGAAGGTGACATGAAAACAGGGCTCAACTGGTCCGATTCCTCCATCATATCCGACGAGTTCACCCCGCAAGACCTGCGCGTGTTGCGCGCCTATGAATGGGATCGCATCAACTTCTCGTTCCCGGAGCGCCGCAAGAAGATCGCCCAAATGATGCGCATCACCGAGGAAGAGTTGAACAAGTTACGCAAAGACACCCTGGCCTCGGTTGCCATGACCACCTACCCAGCCCATATGAACCAGCAGGACAAACCCAAAAGCCTGGAGAAAGCCGCCTTGTAACGCGTTAGGCGCTGTCGCGCAGGCTCATTTCCACGTTGAGGCAGGAGGCCAACACGGCCAGGGCTGCTGATTGGGTCTCCGGATCTTCCGATCCGCCCAAACGGTCCAGCATGTAGCAGAAGATCCAATTGCCGTTCTCGCCCTCCGGGCAGAAGTACCGGCCCTCGTTGTAGATCGTTTTCAAGGCGCGGCACAAATCGGGGTGACAGTTGGGGTCGATCATTTCGGCGAAAGCCGATGCGCCTTCCAAAAGGGAGGGAAAATGGCCGCCCAAGCGTTCGAAATCGAAGGAATTTCGGGTCTTGGTAGCTTTCGGATTGCTCAAAGCCAGGGCGCGACGCACGACCCGGGCGATTTTATCCTGCCCGGCGGGCACCAGTTTCGCCGGTCGCGGAACCGGACCGATGATCTCCAAGGTAGCGCCGTCATCCAACGAGGCAAACAGATCGGCCAGTTCGGCAGGCAGGAAGATATCGAAATAGATATCGGGATGCCTTTCACCCAGTTCTTTCAAGATGTCCGCCAGTTGTTCGGGCGCGCCGCGGAAGCGATCATTGCAAACCATGAAGAAGGAACGGGTATCCGGGCAGGAACGCAGCACCAGGTCGGCCATATCGATGACAGTCTTGGACCGGTTGGTCACCATATGCGCACCATAGAGCAGGTAGATATGGTGATCGGCGGTGCAGTAGGCTTCGCCGTTCCCCCGACCTCCGCCGGTGGCCAGGGACATGCGGGCAAACCCATTCTCCCGCCTGGACATAACGCCGCTGAAAAGGCGGGCGAACGTAGCTTCATCATTCAAGGCTACCTTGGCCGAGAACATTTGCTGGGCAAATTGTTTTTCCTGGCGGCTGAGCATAAGATCTATCCAAGGAAACGATGTATTGCTTTATTGAAAGCATAGGAGCCTGGGGCCACAGGTAAATATTCTAACAGTTGTCGTGACTTGGATAAAGTTATTTTCTCGGTTTTAGTAAAATCCTCATCAAGGAAAAACAAACTTTAGAGCTAAACGGTAGGGAAAAAGTAGATGAGGCCGCCCCGGTTTTTAGCGTGTTACAGCGTTAATCATCCGGACTCGGCTCCGTGGTTCACAGACTGCCGTTGCATCGAAGAAAAGCGGGTTGCCGGCGAAACGTGCGGTCGCCCCTCCGCTTATTTCGATGAAGCGAAGCGATCTTTCCGGCTTTACCGGGTGTTAAAAAATGCATCCACTTTTCTAAGAAAGCTCCGATAGGGTAACTATCGGGAGCCGCAAATAACGCCTGATATACTGATGAGGGCCGCGGGCGCCCCCCTCCTGAAACGCTATAGACAACAGGTAGGAAGATGACCACGGTTCTAATCGTCGATGACTCCAAAGCCGCGCGAATGATGTTGAAACACTGGATCAAGGCCATTCGGCCCGACTATCAATGCCGGGAAGCGGGTAATGCCGATGAGGCCCTTCAACAAGTGCCAAACCTGGGGGAGCGCCCGGTGATTATTCTCGATTACAATATGCCGGGTAGAAACGGTATCGAGCTGGCCCACGAATTGGTGCCCGGCATCCCGCCCGATCGCATCGCTTTATGCACCGCCAATATCCAGGATGCGGTCAAAGCCAAAGCCGAAAACCTGGGGCTGGGATACATGCGCAAACCGCTCAACCCCAAAAAAGTCAAGGACCTCTTCGAGGCCCTGGAGTCCGGATCATGAATCTGAGCGAGACCCAGATCGACCTGCTGAAGGAAACCTTCAATATAGGCGTCGGCCAGGCCGCCGCGTCACTCAGTGAGCTGGCCGGGGGCGAGGAGATCATGCTCTCCGTGCCGACCCTGGAATTCAAAACTCTGCAAGAACTTGAAACCGATATTCGTCATAGCTCCGGCGACCAGGTTTGCGGCGTCAGCGAAACCTTTCGAGGCCCCTTCGACGGCACCGCCATGATGCTCTACTCCGAGGAGGAGAGCCTGGAACTGGTCAAGATCATGTTGGGCGAAACCATTCCGGTGGAAGAACTCTCCGAGATGGAAGGCGAGGCCCTGACCGAGGTGGGCAATATCGTTTTGAATGCCGTGATTTCGGCCCTGGCCGATCTCTTCGAATCGGAAATCATTACCGAGGTTCCCCTGCTGCACACGGGCGAATGCGCCCACGTTCTGGAAAAAACCCTGGGCGACGGCACCGGCCGCGCCGTCCTTCACCTGCAAATGGATTTCTCTCTTGCCAGCCAGAACCTGGAGGGACATATCGGCTTTTTCCTGGATGTTGCCTCGGTCGATACCCTGGTTGCTCAATTGGAACATTATTTCAGGAAGATGCTGGAAAGCTGATTCATGCACGACTTCCCTTTCTTGAACCGAAAACTTCACGAATTATCCCACCATGGCCAGATCGTGCTGGACGGCGAGGGCCGGATCGTGGTTTGGAACCAATGGCTGGAACAGGCAGGAGGCATTTCCGCCGCCGAGGCCGAGGGCAAGACCCTGCGGGAGCTTTTTCCCGACCCGCTGCCCGGAAGACTGTTGCGAGCGGTGCAACAGGCCCTGATCTCAGGGCAGAGTTCCGTACTTTCCAGCGCCTTCACCCCTCATCCCTTTCCTCTGAAACACCCCTACGACCCAAATTTGAAAATGACGCAACGGGTGGTCGTCAAATCCTTTCGCGACGAGTTGGACAAGCACTACTGTTTTATCGATATCACCGATGTCAGCCTGTCCGCGCAGCGCGAGCACAAGTTGAAAGAGCAGAGCAAGATCCTGGCGGCCACCCTGTCGCGCATGAACCACATCCTGGACGGGGTGAGCGAGGCCATCGTCAGCACCGATTCCGACGGCCGGATCCAAACACTGAACAAGGCCGCCGCGGAAATGTTCGGCCTGGACGAAGCGCGGGCCGTCACCATGACCCTGGACGAACTGGTGCCCGACTTGCCGGAACCCCGCGCCGGCGAAACCGTGATCGTGGAGACCGAGGGCTCCTACGGTGACCCCGGCGGCTCCTTGAAACAAGGCGATCTGCGCATCACCGTTTCACTGAAGAAGCAGGGCGGCTCCGCGACCTGGGTCATCAACGACATCACCCGCGCCAAACATCACGAGCGCGAACTCCTGAAGGCCAAACAACTGGCCGAGGCCGCCTCCCGTCAGAAATCCGACTTCCTGGCCAATATGAGCCACGAGATCCGCACCCCTATGAACGGCGTGCTGGGCATGGCCGAACTGCTGCTGGACACCGACCTGAGTCATGAGCAATACGATTTCGCCTCCACCATCCGCTCCTCGGGCGAGGTGCTGCTGAATATCATCAACGACATCCTGGACTTCTCCAAAATCGAGGCCGGTAAAACCGATCTGGTCTACCAGGCCTTCAACCTGCGCGAGGTCATCGAGGACGTGGTCGCCCTGCTCAGTACCAAGGCCCACCAGAAAAAGCTGGAGATCGTCTATTTCGTGCCCCATGACATTCACGCCATGGTGCTGGGCGATCCCTACCGATTACGCCAGATCCTGGTCAACCTGATCAACAATGCGATCAAGTTCACCGACAACGGTCACGTGGCCGTTTACGTGCGGCCCGGCAGTGTCCGCGCGGGCGCCTGCCGCTACACCTTCGAGGTTGTCGATACCGGCGTCGGCATCGGCGATGAGGACCACGGCAAGATCTTTCAACCGTTTGCCCAGGCGGACAGCTCCAGCACGCGGCGCTTCGGCGGCACCGGCCTGGGCCTTGCCATTTCCAAGCGACTCTGCGAACTGATGAACGGCCGGATCGCATTTGAAAGCACGGTCGGCAAAGGCTCCACCTTCCGCTTTGAACTGCCCCTGGACCTGGCCGGTTCCGAGCCCAGGGTAACCATGCGCCGCGATCTGGGCCGCCCCGCGGTCCTGGTGATTTCCGATCATCAGGTGAACCGCGATTTCATTCACCACCAGTTGACCTATTGGCATTTGAACCCCGTAACCCTGACGCCTGCCGAGGCCTTACGATACCTGGAGAACGAAACTCCCTATGACCTGGCCTTCGTGGATCTCTCTGCCGGAACCACCGAAGGCGAACAGCGCCTGGCTCGTTTTCTCGCCGCCGGTAAGCGGAAAGCCATCCTTCTGGCCCCGCATTCCCAACGCGGTCGTCTGGACGACCACCGGCATTCGCATCTCAACAAGCCGTTCAAATTGACCGATATCTACAGCATGCTGACCAAGGCGAGTCGGGAGCATGCGCCCGATCAGGCCGATGATGCCGACCGGTTGGCGCGGCTGGCCCTCAACGACCATTCGCCGCGCATTCTGCTGGTGGAAGACAATGCCATCAATCGCAAGGTGTTGAGAAAAATGCTGGAGAAACTGGGCTGTGTCACCGAAATGGCCGTCAACGGTCAGGAAGCACTGGATATGCTGGCGGGCGGGCGCTATGATCTTGTATTTATGGACTGTCAAATGCCGTTGATGGACGGTTATCAGGCCACCGGGGCCATTCGCGAACGCGAACGCGGCACCGGACTCCACGTTCCCATTGTCGCCATGACCGCCCATGCCCTGCGCGGCGATCGCGACAAATGCCTGGCCGCCGGGATGGATGACTACATGAGCAAACCCGTGAAACACAAGGAATTATCCACCATATTGCGCAAGTGGTCGGAGCCCGCCCACGCCGGGACCGGGCTGCCGGCCGATGAAACCGACGCTGAAAAGGAAGGAGCTGAATGAAGAAGATCCTACAACGACTCATGGCCGGTGAGCCGGCCAGTCCGGACGACGTGACCCAGGTGATGGACAAGCTGATGGCCGGAGAACTGGACCCCATCTACGCGGGCGCCTTCCTCTGCCTGCAAATGCGCAACGAGATCGACGGCGACCAATTGAAAGCGGCCCTGGAAGTCATGCTGCGCTACGCCACCACCATTTCGGTCAAGGACCCGGAAGCCATCGACAACTGCGGCACCGGCGGCGACGGCGGCAGCGGCTTCAACGTTTCCACCACTTCCGCCTTCGTGGTCGCGGGTGCGGGTCATACCATGGCCAAACACGGAAACCGCGCGGTTTCCTCTACCTGCGGCAGCGCGGACCTTTTGGAAGACGTGGGGGTCAATCTGAACCTGGCCCCGGCCCAAATCCAGGAATGCATCGACGAGGTGGGCATCGGTTTCATGTTCGCACCGGTCTTCCACCCCTCGGTCCGACACGCTGTACCCGTCCGCAAAGGTCTGCGCGTGCGCACCATGTTCAACATGCTCGGCCCCCTGGCCAATCCCGCCGGCGCCAAATGCCAGTTGATCGGCGTCTTCCAGGAAGACCTGACTGAACTGTTCGGCGACGTGCTGGCCAAAATGGGTAAACGCGCCTACGTGGTCTTCGGCGAAAACGGCAGCGACGAGGTCAGCCTGACCACCCGCACCAAGGTTACCGAGGTAAAGGACGGAACCTTCAACAGTTACATCTTCGATCCCCGCCAACACGGCTTCGACCTGTGCCGAGAGGAGGACCTGGGCGGCGGCAACCTGGAGAAGAACCGGCAAATCTTCGAGGAAGTGCTGCGCGACGGCAAGGAAGGTCCCTGCCTGGACATGGTCGTCTTGAACGCGGGCTTCGCAATGCACACCAGTTCCCGTTACGCGGACATTGACGAAGCCTTCGACGCCGCACGCGAGGCCGTCAGCTCCGGAAAGGCCTGGGCCAAGGTCCAGGAACTCATCGCCTGGAGCAAAAAACACAGCTGAAACGGACCGGGAGGGAAGGTAATGCCTTCCCTCTGCCCTGTCGGAATGTAACGTAAAAAAACCAATCGATTTTCTCTAAACGGCACCTATTTTCCCGGAGGGATCGAGTGGATGAGCCTGCAGGCTTTGAATAATTAAACTCAAGGCTAAGTCTTCAGCTGTCGATAAACTTATTTAGGCTGCCTTTTTTTCGTGCCTGTTCGAAAATAACCGATAGAAAAAGGCAGATACGGCCCGTCGATCGATACATGCCCGGGCTCCATAAGGAAATCCCTTTGCCGCTGGAAAACCGGGGGATGCCGATTCATGTTGTCCAAACGCTACGTGTGGTCTCGATTTGCGCTGATTTTCGCTTTTTGGAGCGGATTGACAACCGCCGGGACCACACGGCACGAGTTCGACCTATTCACTTTTCGGGAGGGGCTTTCGTCCAATCACGTCACCGCCGTGCTGCAGGATGAGCGGGGTTTCCTGTGGGTGGGAACGATGAACGGCCTCAACCGCTTCGACGGTTACAGCTTCAAGGTCTTCAAGAACGAACCGGAGAATCCCCATTCGATTTCAGGCAATGTCATCAAAGACCTCGTCCAGGATCGCGACGGCGGCATCTGGGCGGCCACCTTCGGCGAGGGCTTGAACCGCTACGATCCGGATACCGGCCGTTTTCACCGCTTTGACGACGGCGACGAACTCTCCAAACATTTGGGAGCCGCTCATTGCCTGCTCCTCGATCGAGAAGGCGCGGTTTGGGTCGGGTCGGGTTACGGTCTCTACAAAGGCGATCCCCGGACCCTGCGTTTCGAGCGGCAACTGAACCGCCCCGAGGATCCGATCGACTTGAAAGCAAATGTCCTCGAACTGGCCCGGTCCGGTAACGGCGACCTTTGGATCGGAACTTACAAGCAGGGTTTGATCCGCTGGAACCCCGACACCGGCAAAGCAACCCGTTATCGCGCCGAGACAGGCAGCCCCAACGCTCTTACCGGTGATATCATCCTGGAACTCTATGTAGATTATGACGACAGCATCTGGATAGGAACTCGGAACGGGGTCAACCGCTATGATCCCGCCGATGACAGCATGACGCATTTCCTGAGTGAGGAGGGCAGCCTGGGCGTAGAGGCGGTGTTCAGAGATTCCACCGGTACCCTCTGGCTCGGAACAACGGACGGGAGGCTGTTTCACTATCGCCCCAATGCATCTCGATTCGAGACGGTGATTCCCTCGGGTGGGATTGCCGAAAACGGAATACGAGAGGTATACCGTTTCTTCGAGGATCGCGGCGGTGTCTTCTGGGTAGGAAGCGGCCAGGGCCTGTTGCGCCGCGACCTGAATGCATTACCGGTAGAGACCTTCACCAAAAGCTTCCCGCCGGAGGGCGGACTGAGCCACGATTCCGCCCAGGCAATTACCGTGGATCGCAACGGTGATCTATGGGTGGGGACCTCCCGGGGTCTCAACCGCCGCAAAGCCGGCAGTGATCGTTTCCAACACTTTCTGTTCGACCCGAACGATGCCGCGGGCCTGAGTAACGACAACGTCTTCTCCCTGAAGGAAACAAGCGAGGGGGAATTGTGGGTGGGTACGGCACGCGGTTTGAACCGCTTGAACAAGGACCGGAAGAGTTTTACCCGCTACCTCAACGACCCCGAAGCGCCGAACAGCCTGAGCCACAGCTTCGTGACGTCTCTGGCCGAAGATGCGGCGGGCCGGCTCTGGGTGGGGACCCTGGAGGGCGGCTTGAACCGTTTCGAGGCGGATACGGACACCTTCAGCCGGCACAAGGCCCCGGACAACGGCTTGCCGGGTAACGTGATCTTTTCCCTACTGGCGGATCGAAGCGATACGCTCTGGGTTGGGACCATGATGGGTCTCGGCCGCAAAGACAGGAATGCCGACAAATTTACCGCCTATCTCCACGATCCCGATGACCCGACTTCCCTCATCCATAACCACATCAACGTCCTCTACGAAGATGAAGCCGGCCGGCTCTGGGTAGGTACCCGAGGCGGGCTGGGCCGCCTGGAGAGGGAAAGCGGCAGGTTCACTCGCTTCGGCAAAGCCCATGCCTTGTCCAATGACACGGTGCTGGGTATCCTGGAGGACAAGCGCGGCCGTCTCTGGATCAGCACCACGATGATTCTGGCGGTCCGGGAACCCGGTGAGGATGTCTTCAAAAGCTACGACTACCGCGACGGTCTTCAGGCCGGGCAATTCAACTACAACGGCTATTACCGCGATGACTCGGATAAGCTTTACTTCGGCGGCACCGAGGGTCTCAACGTACTCGACCCCGAACAGGTCAAAATGCGATTCTCTCTCGCACCGACGGTGCTTACGGAGCTTCTACTGGACAATCGCCCGGTCAACCCTGTCGAGGAGGGCAGCGGCCCTCTCCTCGGCCCGCTGCCGGCAGCGCAACGCATTGTTCTGGATCATCGCCGGCGGATGATCGGCTTCGAGTTGGCCGCTCTCGATTTCGCTCAGCCGGAGCGAACCGATTATGCCTACATGATGGAAGGCTTCGATAAAAAGTGGGTCACCACCGATGCCGAGAACCGCCGCGCCACCTACACGGGCCTGCCGCCCGGAACCTACCGTTTTCGGGTCAAGAGCAAGGTCCGGGGCGGTCCGTGGCGCGAGTCCGGCACGGCCCTCCAGGTGAAGATGCTGCCGGCGCCCTGGGCGAGCACCCCGGCCAGGGTACTTTACTTGCTGGTTTTTCTTTGCTGCATAGCCTGGTACCTGCGCATGCAGCGGGACAGGCTGGCGCGCGAACGCGTGATTGCCGATCAGCAGCGGACGATTGCCGAAAAGGAACGCGACACCGCCGAGCACCTGCGCCGCGTGGACAAACTGAAAGACGAGTTCCTGGCCAATACCTCCCACGAACTACGCACGCCCCTCAACGGCATCATCGGTCTGGCCGAATCACTGATCAACGGCGCCGCGGGCAAGATCGCCCCGCGGATGGAGGCCAACCTGGTGATGATCGTGCAGAGCGGTCAACGGCTCGCCCACCTGGTGAACGACATTCTCGATTTTTCCAAGATGCGCAACGACGAGATCAGTCTCCACCAAACGCCGGTCGATGTGCGCGCCGCGGCAGATATCGTCCTGACCCTCTGCAGGCCCCTGGCGGCCGGTAAGAAACTGGCCCTGATTAACGCCGTCCCTGTAGACCTGCCACCGGTTTCGGCCGACGAAGACCGATTACAGCAGATTTTCTTCAACCTCATCGGTAATGCCGTCAAGTTTACCGAATCAGGCTCGGTGACCGTCAGCGCCCGCTTGACGGGCAACGCGGTAAGCATCGTGGTCGAGGATACGGGCCCCGGGATTCCCGGAGACCAACACGATGCCGTCTTCGCCTCGTTCGTGCAGGCCGACGGCAGCGAGACCCGCGCCCAGGGCGGAACCGGCCTGGGTCTGGCCATCACCCGTCACTTGGTTCACTTGCACGGCGGCAGCATGACGCTGGACTCCTCACCCGGTCACGGCTCCCGCTTCGGTTTCGATCTGCCCACCACCTCCGCGATACCCCGCCTGCCGGGGCCCGAACCCGAACCGTCGGCAATGTTACCGGTCGTGGAGCGGGTTCCCGATAATCCGGCCGAACTGCCATGCGCCCCCGAGCAGGTGGATTTCAAGGATTTCCGCATCCTGGTCGTAGATGACGATCCCGTCAATCGCAGGGTCCTGGCCAACCATCTCGCCCCCCGCTGTTACGAGGTCGTCGAAGCCAATGACGGTCCCGAGGCCTTGCACTATTTCGAAAAGAAGATTCCCTTCGACCTGGTGATCCTGGACGTGATGATGCCCGGCATGTCCGGCTTCCAGGTTTGTCGCCAACTGCGCCGGGATCACCATGTCCAGGACCTGCCGATTCTCTTTCTGACGGCGAAGGGCGGCCTCGAGGATCTGGTGACCGCCTTCACCATCGGCGGAAATGACTTTCTCACCAAACCCTTCTCGCGCGACGAACTGATGATGCGCGTCAGAACCCACCTGCAATTACTCGATCTCAACCGCGGCCTGGAAGAAAAGGTGGACGAGCGGACGCGCGCACTGCTGCAAACCCAGAAACAATTGATCGAGACGGCCCACCAGGCCGGCATGGCCGAGATCGCTACCAATACCTTACACGAGATAGGCAATGCGCTCAACAGCCTCAATGTCTCTCTCCAAGTGATGGAAGGTGTTTGCGCCGACAACCGCCCGTTGGCGCTGTTGGGCCGTATGGCCGGCCTGTTGCAAAGCGCTGACTCCTTGACCCGACATTTGTGGGAGCACCCCAAGGGCAGGCGGCTCACCTCGCTGGTGATCAATTGCGCCGGCGCCCTGGATGCCGGCTGGCAAAAGATCGGCAAAGAGACGGACCGTCTGCGCGAGCAGGCGGGCAATATCGCTTCGGTTCTCAAAAAGCAGAATGAATGGATTTACCGTGAACGGGCCTGGCAGCCGGTGGACATCAATCGCCTGATCCGGGAATATATGGATCAGGAAAAAACCTATCTGGAGACGGTCGGAATCGAGATTCATCTCCACCTGGAATCGATCCGTTGTATCGAGGGCGATGAGTCCATCCTTTCCAGGGTTCTGATGTACGCCGTACAAAACGCGGAGGAGGCGATCAGGGCCACGGGGGCCAAAGGCGGCGCCATTCGCATTCATACCACCCATCGCAAGGGCGAGGTGATCGTTTCCATCGAAGACGACGGGTGCGGGATCGCGGCGGAAAACCTGAGCCGGGTCTTCAGCCAGGGCTTCACGACCAAACCGGAGGGCCGGGGGTTCGGCCTGCATTACTGCGCCAACGCGGTCACAAGGATGGGCGGCACGATCAAACTCCTCAGCCGGGGCGAGGGCCACGGCACGTCACTGTGGATGACATTCCCCATTGCGGAGATAGAGGAAGCCGCGCTTGAATGCGGTGCGCAAAACCGGTCTCTTGGGATCTGAGCGGGTACCTGCCTGGTTTTGGGTCCCACCGGCCCCATATTAAACGGAGCAGCGTGGACGTGAACCCGGGACAGGTTATAGGACCGCCTGGAACAGAGGTACGTCCTCATAAGATGGAAGCGGTTGCGCCGCGGCCTTGTCTCAGAGAAAAATAATTAAGCCAGGAGGTCCAAAAGTTGCGTTTGGGCGTCCAGGGTTCTGCGGAAATTCTTGGCTTGGACGTCTTGAATTTGCAAGGCGATGTCGAAGGCAGACGCCGGCTCACTGACCGGGGATGCGCCCCCCGACCGGGTTTGGAGCTGTGCCTGGGCTTGTAATAACGCGCTGCTGTTACCGACTGCTTCGATCATAAATACTCCCTTGTTTCTTATCGGGCTCCGTTCCCGGCGACTGAAGCGAAACCTGAAATCCGGTAACCCGACCGGGCCCGATCGATTTAATCCGGGTCCCGGGGCTTTGTCTAAGTCGTGGCATGAGGCGGTAACAACCTCAAATTTGCCGCAATTTGTTTGATTTCTTCCCGGGAACAATCGAGGTCCAGGTTTTATTAACTTTGTTGCTAACAGGAAAAACAAAACATCTTTCGACCAAATAGGTGTTTATGCAGAGTGAGGTGTCACTTGACTTTCGACTGGAGCCAGGTTTGATTTTGCTTACCCCGACTTATTGAGAAGGCGTAATCTCAGTTGATTCTTGAGATATCGAGCCATTTAGAAACCTTGGTGTGTTGCCGGTAACTCTGCCGTGAACTTTTAGTCGGTTTCTCTCAGCAGGCCGGCTCATTTGCAAGCCCGAAACAGGCTGGAGCGGCGACCGTTTCGAAAACCGAATTCCCGTTCCCTTCAGGCGGAGTCCGCCGTCCGGCGGCTTGAGCGCCTGTCCCCACGGTGAGGAAATTCCCCCAAGCCGACGATTCAGACTCATTACGGGCGCATTGTCTATCGGAGTTATGGTTAGCAAAAATGTTTGTGATACAATGGTTTCAAGCACTCTCGGCGCATTTCCCAAGCCGCCGGCACAGCTTTTGTTAAGAAGCTCACAAAGACGGGACATATCCCGATCAAGGAGGGTACCATGCGTGAACTGAAAGTAAGGGACATCATGACCAAGGAGGTCATCTGGGTCCCGCAGGATATGTCGGTAACGCGTGCCACCAAACTGTTTGTCGATGAAATGATCTCCGGTGCGCCGGTGGTCGATGAGGAAGGCGCCATGGTCGGCGTCGTTTCGTTACGTGACTTCGCCCGCAATGGAGCCGTAACCGAACGCTTGCAAGCCGATGAAGAAGCCAATAAAACCTTCTACCAGGAAAGCTGGGAACTGCCTCTAAGCCGTGAAGAGGCTGAGCGCTTCCATTTGGAGACCAACACCGACCTGACCGTCAAGGAAGTGATGACGCCCACGCTGTTCTACGTGGACATCGACACTCCGGTCGCGGAAGTTGCCGAGATGATGCTGAAAGGCCGCATCCATCGCGTGGTGGTTCTGGAGGATGACGAACTGTCCGGCATGGTCACCACCATGGATATGTTGAAGGTGATCTGCGGCGTTCACGTCTAAGTCAGTCGCGCCAGGTTTTCCCGGATCAGTTCCCAGAGGGCGGCCACATCCTCGAACCGAGCATGAGTCTGCCCGAACGAGACGCGGATGGTGTAGTGATCATCGAGACGCGTCTGGGTGAGAAAAGCCTTGCCCGACGCGTTGACGGCTTCCATCAGTGCCCGCGTTTTCTCATCGTCGCCGGTATGAAAGCAAACCGTGTTCAGACGCGGCGGCGTCAACAGGTGCAGGCGCGGGTCGGTGGCGATGTGCTCGGCCAGGGCTTGCGCCATGCGCAGGTGGAGACGAATTTTTTCCCGCAACCCTTCCACGCCGTAGCAGCGAATCACCCACCATAGTTTCAGCGCCCGGAAACGCCTGCCCAGTTGGATGCTCCAGTTGCGCAGATTCTCGGCGGCGCCGTCGTAAGCCGTGTCCAGGAAGACGGGTTGAATGCTGAGTGCCTTCTTCAGGTAATAAGGGTCTTTGCAGAAATAGGCGGAGCAATCGAAGTTGGTAAACAGCCATTTGTGCGGATTGAAACAAAAGGAGTCCGCTTCGGCCACTCCGTCCATCAGCCATTCGCGAAGTTCGGGCAGAATGGCGCCGGTCCCGGCCATGGCCGCATCCACATGTTGCCACATACCGTATTCTTTGCAGAGTTCAGCGACTTCGGCCACCGGGTCCACGGCCGTGGAGGAGGTGGTGCCCACGGTGGTGACCACAAGGCAGGGACGCAAGCCCATGGCCAGGTCTTCTTTAATCCGGGCCTCCAAGATGTCGGCGCGCATGGCGAAGGTTTGGTTGTCCGAGGGAATTTGGCGCAGGTAGTTTTCGCCGATACCCGCGATCCAGCATCCGCGCAGCACCACGGTATTGGCGTGTTCGGATGTATAGACGACCAGCGGTTTTTGACCGTAGTAGCCGTGCTGGTTGACCGGCGCGGCCTTTTCACGCGCGGAGAGAATGGCGACCAGGGTGCCGGTGGACGCGGTGTCTTGAATGCATCCGGGCCAGGGGAGTCCGATCATCTGACCCAACCATTCCATCATGCGGATTTCCAATTCGGTGCCGGCGGGACTGGTGGCCCAAGACATACAGTTAACGCCCAGTCCGCTGCCCAGGAGGTCGCCCAGTGTACCCGCACGACTGTTATTGCAGGGGAAATAACCGAAAAAGCGCGGGTCGTTCCAGTGCGTGACGCCGGGAAGGATGAGCTCGTGAAAATCGGCCAGGACATCCTCCCCGCATTCAGCCGTTTGCGGCGGGGCCTCCGGAAGTTTGGCCAGCAGGTCTCCCGGCTTTGCATCCATGGGCGCAATGGGACCGGGATACCCCCCGGCCATGTACTCGTCAATCCAGTCGATGATTTGGTGTCCCAGTTTGCGGAATGATTCGCGATCCATGTCTCAGCCTCCGCCGCATGTTTGTTTCGAGGCTCAGCATAGCATGAAGCACGATCGGGTACGGCTTGACTTCGGCTAAGTTTGTCGCATAAAAAAAAGGGCTCCCGGACGTCGTTCGCAGCCGACTGAGCCTTTGCCTCTTTCGGAAGGGAATAGTGGGGTACAACCGAAAGAAGCGCCGGCTCCCGGGAGCCCCTTCCCCTAACGAGAGGGGAAGCGGTGGGCCTTGCGGCGCTTATGGGGACGGGTCTTGGGTAAGCTTGCCGCGTTCAAGACCAGGAACAGGGTGGTCAGGAAAACGGTCGAAAACAAAAAAGCGGGGCCGATCAATTCCGTGGACATGTAGTCACCTCGTTTATCGTTGCTAACCACAAGTCTAGAGGGTGTAGCTGCCGGCCCTTGTCAGGCGCCCACAATTCAAATCGAATCTCTTTTTTCCACGCTACTGCTTCTGATTGACCCACCCGGTTCGGCATTTGGGGTATAATGGCTAAAAGTCTTCCGGTAGGCCGTGCCCTGCCGAAAGGATTGTTCGCCCACCTAACCATTTCCCTCATTTAGGCCGGGAACCATAGCTTTTCCCGCCGAACAAACTACATGGCGGCCTTTTTTATGCCTGGTCGGGGCGAACCGAGACGCGAATGAGGAGTGTTGAATGCAGTTTGACTATACTGATGATCAGCTTGTGCTGATAGATACCGTTGCCCGCTTTTGTGAGGAACGGATCAAACCCAATGTCATGAAGTGGGACGAGACCGAGCATTTTCCCAAACAACTGTTCCACGACATGGGCGAACTGGGCCTGATGGGTATTTTGATTCCCGAGGAATACGGCGGTTCCGGTTACCATTACGTCGATTACGTGGCGTTGCTGGAGACCATCGGCAGCTATTGCGGCGGCATCGGCCTCAGCGTAGCGGCGCATAACTCATTGTGCATGGGCCATATCTACCAGTGCGGCAACGAGGCGCAGAAGCAGAAATACGTGCCCAAGCTGGCTTCCGGCGAACATATCGGCGCCTGGGGTTTGACCGAGCCGGGCAGTGGTTCCGATGCGGGCGGCCTGGTGTCCAGAGCCAAAAAGGTAGACGGCGGCTGGCTGCTCAACGGCACCAAGAACTTCATCACCCACGCGATCAGCGCGGAAATCGCCGTGGTCCTCGTATCCACCGATCCGGCCCACCGCACCCACGGCGTCAGCGCCTTCATCCTGGATCAGGACACCAAGGGCTGGTCCGGCGGTAAGAAGGAAACCAAGGTGGGCATGCGCGCCTCGGAGACGGCCCAACTGGTTATGGAAGACTGCTTCGTACCGGATGAGAACCTGATCGGCGAGATCAACGACGGTTTCCGCCAGGCCATGAAGGTGTTGGACGGCGGTCGTATTTCCATCGCGGGTCTCTCCCTGGGTATCGCGAAGGGTGCGTTCGAACATGCCCTGGCTTATGCAGCCGAGCGCAAGCAATTCAACCAGACCATCGACAACTTCCAGGGCATTCAGTTCAAGCTGGCCGACATGGGCACCGAGTTGGATGCGGCTCGCCTGCTGACCATGCGCGCGGCATCCATGAAAGATACGGGCCTTACGGTCACCCGCGAATCGGCCATGGCCAAGTATAAGGCGTCCGAGGTCGCGGTGATGTGCGGCGAGGAAGCGGTACAAGTCTTCGGCGGCTACGGCTACCTGCGCGACTACCCGGTTGAAAAGTACTGGCGCGATTCCAAGCTCTGCACCATCGGCGAGGGCACTTCCGAGGTCCAGAAGCTGGTCATCGCCCGCCAGTTGAAGAAACAGATGCAAATGAAGTAAGCCGGCGTTGCCGGGTCAAAAAAAGCAGAGAGGCGCGGTTTTCCGCGCCTTTTTTATTGGGTAAGGGCTCGTGACCGGGCGGGGGAGAGAAAAAAACAGAAAACCTTCATTATTTGTGACCCCTGTTTCGAACTGATTGCGTTATGACTTATAAGTGTTGTTACTGATCCCCTCAGTAGAAAACACTGCAAGTAACAATTTAGGAGAAATGAATATGGATAACAAAGTAACACTTGGACGCCTGAAGGTTCTGTCTTTTGTCACCAGCGACGAGAAATTCGAAAGCACCATTCGCGGTGGATTCAACAGCTGTGTCGACGCCAGGCCCGAATGCCAGCCCTGCCAGTCTACCTGCGATGATCCCATCGTTTTCTAAGTCTATGAGCTTCTGATTGTTGCGGATGGAATGGGCAAACCCTTTTCATCCGCAACTTTCATGGAGCGTGTAACCGATACGTCAAAAAGACTGTGAATTGCTTGGTGAATCGTACGATCTTTGTGATTTCAATAGTATGATTAACGGGATTTAAATTTAATGTATTCATTGCTGGTATTGAGATGTCGACTTGCTGGAAAAACCATGTATGAAGTGTTACGTATCGGCCGAAACTTGCTGACTCGAAAGACGGAAACCGCGGATCGAAACGTGGGTGAAGCCCATTCCGCCGTTCTTTATAGAACTATACCGGCAGAGTGGCGATGCCTCATTTTTTGAAGCAGCGAAACAGGGCACCGGAGCGGATGATCTCCGGCGAAACCGGGTGGAAACTCTTCTGAAGCGCATGCGACCGGGCGGCATAGAGAAAAAAATCAGAAAATCTTCATTTTCTGTGACCTGTATTTCGAAGCGATTACGCGATTCCTTATATGTGACTCTACTGACCCCTTTCGGTATTGAGGCACTGCAAGAAACGAAATAGGAGATTTGCTTATGAATAACAAAGTAACGCTTGAAAGCCTGAAAGTCCTGTCCTTCGTCACCAGCGATGAGAAGTTCGAAAGCACCATCCGCGGCGGTTTCAACAGCTGCGACGTCGCCGACCCCAAATGCCAGCCTTGCCAGTCCACCTGTGATGTGCCCATCCTGGCCGGTCCCTAACCTTTGATCGTTGCGGATGGAACGGGCCCTGCCCTTTTCATCCGCAACTCTCATAGAGCATACGGCCCGCACGTTGAAAAGCCTGTAAATCGACAGCTGAATCGCACCGCCTTTTTATTTACGATAGTTTTCAAAGGTATTTTTATGGTCGAGACTCAGATACGACTTGATAGGAAAGCTATGTTTGAAGAAGCGTTGCGCATCGGCCGAACCTTATCGACCCGTAGGGCGGAAACCGCTGAACTCCACATGGGGGAGGCCGGCATTGCCCTATTCTTTACGGAACTGTACCGGCAGAGCGGTGACGCCTCGTTTTTGGAAGCCGCGAAACAGCGCGCCGAAACGGTTGTGAGCGCCGTGGAACAAGGCTCCGTTCGTCCCGGGGGTTTCCACCTGGGCCTCGCGGGCGTCGCCTTCATGCTGTTGCGCCTTCAACATGTCTCCGGCGAAACCGGCCGGCCGGACCGGGTGCTTCCCCAACTGCTCGCCGGCATGGAAAAACTCAGCCGCTCCGGCGCGGACGATTTCATGGGCGGCAAGGCGGGTAGTCTTGTCGGTTTGATCCATCTTCACCGGGACTTGGGTGACGATACCTTGTTGGCGGCGATGGACCGGCTCTTGGGCTCGCTCCTGGAACGCGCCGTGTGGCACGATGCCGGTTTGTGTTGGTGGACCGGTAACGGCAATACGGGCCCTGCTCCCTGCGGCTTCGGTCATGGGAATTCCGGCATCGGCTTTGCCCTGTTGGAACTGGGCCGTTATCTGAACCGCCCCGTCCTGTACCGGCTTGCCGAACGAGCCTTTGCCTACGAGCGCTCCTTTTACGATGCCCGGACGGGCACCTGGCCCGACCTGCGTTTTCACATCGACCCCGACAGCCCGCGCTATCGCGAATGTCGCGAGGCCGCATCCAGATTCGATGCTGCGCCCTTCATCGGCGATCGTGATTTCACCTTCTGGTGCCACGGCGCTGCCGGTATCGGTTTGGCCCGACTTCGCGGCTGGGAATTGACCGGCAATGCGGAGCTTCGCGAAGATGCCGAACGGGCCCTGGCTCATACCCGAATCAAAACGCTGACTCAACCGGACCATCCCGCTGTCTTCACCCTCTGCCACGGTCGCGGCGGCAACGCGGCCCTCTTTTTGGAGGCGGCGCGAGTCACGAGTGATGAAAGCGCCCGGGAAGCTTATGAACAGATTGCCGAGGATTGCCTGTCCGTGGGGGAATCCCGGCGCGGATACTATCCTTCCGGCACCTCGCCGTCGGGCGACGGTCCTCCCCACGACAGCCTGATGATGGGCCTGGCGGGCATCGGTTATTTCTATCTTCGGGTTCTGGACCCCGAGGGGACGCCCTGTATCCTGGCTCCGCGTTCGGACGCGGTTTTCAGGGGCGATATGACAGCTTTCCCCAACCTGAACGCGACGCCGAGCCAACTGAAGCGCCGCTTCCTGCATGCCGCCTTTCCCCGAACAACCGCCGCTTTGGACGAGACGCTCGAAGAAGCAGCAATCTCCGACGGTGCCTCCCTGCACCCCGCAACATTTATGGATCGATTGTTCGAAAGCGAAACGAACGTTGCGCCGGAAGTCCGCCGTATCAGGGATGAAGAAAACGCGCTCTTCCAAAAGATCGCGAGCGTTTGCCCCGCCCTGCTGGATATGCGGCGTTCCATCTATAAGGAAGGCAACGAAGCCCTGAGCGCCCTGGACGATGCGGACCTGGAGGCTCGTCGTTTGCAACTTGCGCCGGAGGTCGTTGTTTTATCCGGCAGTATGAGCGAAAATGAAACTCCGGTCATGGTTCATCTGACCCCGGGAGGAAAAAGAACCTATCCGTTGCCGGATGTCATGGCCCGTTTCTTCCGGTCCTTCAGCGGCGGGGCTCTGGTTTCCGAACAGGTAAATCACGTCAGCCGCCTCATCGCCGGGGACCACCCGGAATCGGTTCAGGAGGCGCGGGCCGTCTTGCTGCAGCAAATTCGCCAGGGCCTCCAAGGCGCCGTATTCGTCCAGGAATCGTGACCATGTTGCCGCCCTCCTTCCAAAAAGAGTGCCTGGCCGAAATAGATCGCATTGCCGACCTGATCATGGCCGAAGCGGTGCATACCGACAAGGGGATGTATTGGCATGCCCCGGCCGCCGGCGAGGGCGACGCACCGAACCTGACCCCCTCCGGCCGCTTGTTTGACGGCGCCGCGGGTGTCGCCCTGTTCTTTCTGGAATTGAGCCGGATCAGAGGGCGCGCACACTGGTATCGGATCGCCGCTTCCGCCATGAAAGGGTCGCTCGCCGAGATCGAGCGAAACGACCCGGGCCCCTCGCTATACTTCGGCCGCTTGGGTACAGCCCATGTTCTGCTCCGTTTTGCCGAGGTGAGCGGCGAGCAGGGATGGTTGGACCGTGCCCTGGCCCTTGCCCCCACTCGGGAAGAGTTGGCCGATACCGAATTGGATTGCGAACTGCTGGGCGGCCTGGCCGGGATTCTAATCGGATTACTGAGATTGCATGAGAAAACCGGTTCCGCCCCGGTTCTGGACGCCGCCATGTTCTGCCTGGACGAACTTCTGAACCGAGCCCGCGTGAGTGAAACCGGCCTTTTCTGGGATCGGCGCCCGCAAGCCGTCCGCGGGCTATGCGGCATGGGTCACGGGGTTGCCGGCATAGGCCTGGCGTTCCATCTTGCCGCGCACTATTTGGGCGAGCCGGGCTTGAACCTGCCGGGTCACATGGCCTACGCTTACGAAAACAGCCTGTACCGAACTGAATACGGCGGCTGGCCCGATTACCGCGCCTTCTACATCCGGCCGGGTGAGCAAGCCGCTTTCACCGAGGCCGCCTTGCGCAATGACGCCTCCATGTTCGAGCGGCCCCGCCGATTCTCCTTTTGGTGCCACGGCGCCGCCGGCATCGGCCTGACCAGGCTGCGTAGTTATGCTCTTACGGGGGATGACAACTGTCTGGCTGATTTTCAACGGGCGGCCGATGAAGTTTCGCAAACCGTTATCGATCCGGGGCGGAAGGTCGTGCACCATATTCTGTGTCACGGCAGCTTCGGCAATGCCGCGCTCTTCCTGGAAGCTTATCGTGTTTTGAAAGAACCGCAATGGTTGGACCGAGCTATTGAGGCAACGCGGTTGGTGTTTCAGGAGCGCCGGGAACAATCCGGCCGCTACCTGACCGAGATTTCCCATCATCACGATGGTGTTATCGAACCCGGCCTGATGTTCGGCTACGCTGGCATCGGCTGGTTCCTATTGCAATTGACCCACCCGGATCAGGTCCCTTCCGTGCTTTGCCCTGAAGCCGCCGTCCCCAAGCGTCCGTTCGAAGAGAGGCGCCCTGAATTCTCCGAAGATCGCATCTACCGTCGGTTGTTGAACCACGCTTTTCCACGCACCGCCTCGATCCTCCAAAACCATGTTCCCGAATTCCCCTCGGTGAAAACCTGTTCGCCTGCCGAGGATATCCGCGTGATGTCGGAGGAGGCAGCGGCTCGTCTGGACAAAACGGCCGTCCTGCGACTGCGGGATGCCTACGCTTTCGAACGCAAAAAACTAGCCTTTGACGTTCGCCTCAACCCGTTTTACAGCCGCTTCAAGTCCCGGTTGAAGGACGCCTTCACCGCGGGGCCGGATTTGGCGGAAACCGAACTGGTGTTGTCGGATCATGTTCAACTGGTGCGGACCCGTTATAACTGGTGTGCCGACGACCCGGGGGAAAGCGGAGAATACATCATGCTCCTTCGTCTGCAACCCGACCATACGGAGGCCATGGGGCCCATCCCCGAACCCATCGCCTATCTGATGGAACAATTTGCCTCACCCCGGAATACAACTGAGGTGATCGCAAGGGCCTGCACCCATTTCGGCACGGAGCCGGATCAACGCGATCAAATGACAGCCTTTATTCTCGCCCAGGTCAGTGAGGCCATGAAGGGCGGCCTGTTGCATCGGTGCAGCCTGCAAGATTCCCGAAAGGAGGAACCATGAGCCGGTCATGGCTTGCCGTTTCCATATTTTGCGACCATGTCTGTCAGCCCGACCTCCTCACCTCCCAAATCGGCCCGCTGACAGAGGCGCTGAAACCGGAGGTCGACCGCTTTTACTTCATTCGCTTCGGTGCGCCTGAGAATCACATCATGTTGCGCCTGGAGGTGGAGGAATCGAAGTTGGAGGAGGTGCGCACCCGGGTCCGTGAAACTCTGGAGGATCATTTCCGAACCAATCCCGAGGCATTCGGCAAGCTGACGCCCGACCGGCGTTATCCCAACGGCAGCATCTTGTTTCCGGTCCCGCCCCAGGAAGGCGCCTATGTAATCGAACCCAACCGTTACGGCGGCGAGGGCGGTTACGACAATGCCTACAAGCTCTTCCATGCCGATTCCATCGCCGTCCTTGCCTCGGGTTTCGGCAACGAGGAAGAGGCCATGAGTACAGCGCTTCAACTTCACTTCGGATTTGCGCAAGGCGCCGGTATGACCGCCTCGGAAGCAGCCGGTTTCTACACCCGCATCCAGGCCTTCTGGCGCCGGTTCCACGCTGCATCCCTAATGAAACAATCGGGCGACGCGGCGCATACGGAGGAAATCCTGGAACGAATGGCCGCGAGCTTTGCCGAAAGATGGGCGCTGCAACGCGCCGGTTTTCTGCAATACTTCGGGGCGTTGGGGAGCGCTGTGGACAATGACATTTCGAATACGGGCATGCCGGGGGATTATGTCCAAGCGGTCAGGCGTTTCGCCTCGACTCACGACCGACTCCAGGCCGCCGGCGCGCTGACCGTTACCGATAATGATCCGGCCGAAACCCCCGATTTGTCACCCGAACGCCGCCTGCGTCAGGCGGTGTTCAAAGACTTCTTCCATCCCACCAATAACCGCTTGGGCTTGGGTTACCGGGCCGAATGGTACCTGGCCTATCTGATGGCGAGACTTTCGGAGGCTTTGGCCGACAAAAGCCAAAACTGATGCCGACCCGGTACCCGCCTGAGCCGGTGGATACCGGAGCCGGAAACGATCAATCGATCGGATGGATTTTAAGGAACCGATCACCCTCATCGTTGGTCTCGATCAGGTAGAAACGGTTGCCGGCGATACCCACCGGAGGACCGGACAGCTCCCCTTTCTTCACCAGTTTCCCGTCCACATGGTGGATCCGGTAGGGCACCGGCTTGCCGACGAAGGTGGGTGACCCGATCACTACGACCCGGTCCTGTTCATCTACCATCAAATCCCGAATCACCGGCCAATAGTCCGGTAATTCCACCGCCTGGCGGATGCGCTGATGGTGCATCTTGGGCAGGGTCAGCATGTGGTCTTCCAAATGCTGATCGACTACCGGCCGTTTGGGCAGGTCGGTCGTGAAGCCGCCCCTGGGTTTCCCGTCAAGGTCCAGAATGACCACTTCAACGCCGTCGCCGCGGTTACAAGCCAGAAAGTCCGACCCGCGCGCCGCGTACAACAGCGCGTCCCAATCCAGGACGAACGAAATCTTGCGGTTGCCGGCCATGGCGTGCGTCATTTTGCGACTGCCCACCAGATCGATGGTGTGCACGACCTTCTTGACATCTTCCTCAGTCGTTTTGCCGGGGGTGATGTGATACAACTCGGATCGGTATTTTTTGTCTACGAATTGCATGGGGTAGTAGAAACTGCCGTTCTTTCCGGGCAGCATGGTGAAGGTTCGCGCCGAACGGTTCTTCTCGCTCAGTAGTTTTCCCGACGGGTCGAACCGATAGATGCGCGAATTGGCCAGGTCAAAGACACCGAAGTTTTTTGCATCGGGATCCCAAAAAACAGAACGGGGCATTTTCAACTCGCCGGGCCCTTCGCCCTGGTCGTGCTTGCGGTGGATGAGTTCCAGATCCTTGTTGAGGAAAATGACCTGGGCATCCATATGACTGATCAAGCAAACAACGCCGTCAGGCGAGACCGCGAACGAAATGTATTCGTTATACAGTTCGAAATCGCCCAGATCGACAGCCCGGGGATTCTCCCATGACAAAATTGCCAGCAATAAAAGCATACGTTTTCTCCATTATTGAATTGTGCCTTGCATGATTAAGAATGACCGGAGCGTAATTATCGCCTTGAGTCCAAGCCAGGCTACGAACATTTCTATAACATATTACGTAATGATTTCCATTATGATCGTTGGTAATTGGGGGTTCGATGCGTTATTCGGCGCTTTTCTTTGTTAGTTTGTCCCTGGGTGTTTTTGCCGGCGAGGGCGAAGCCATGTTGGCCCGTGCCGCGACCGCTGCCAAAGCCGACGGCAAACCCATCCTGGTCAATATCACAGCCTCCTGGTGCGTGCCTTGTCAGCGATTCAATCGCGAGTACAAACGAAAAGAAAGCTTCCGCGCGACGCTCACCGAAACCCTGCATCTGGTCAAAATCGATGCGGACGCCAACCCCGCGATACGGGACCGCTACCACGCTATAGGTTTGCCCACCTGGGTACTCCTGAATGCCGACATGTCGCCCATCGCCCGCTTTTCCGGCTACAACGGCGCCGAACCCTTCGTGAAGACCATTCAAGACATTCTGGCCCGGCCCGGCGACATCGATCAACGCAAGGCGCGTTTTGACCAAAACCCGGACCATCGCGATGCCCTGGTCCTGGCCCTTTATTACGACAACGGCAAAGACCTTTTCGATGCCTTGGGTTACTATCAGGACTACCGGAAACTCGCTCCTCCCGGCGCGCCCAATCACCAGGTAAGAATCTACGAATTACTTGTAAATTTATCCAAAGAATCACCGGGAAGCATCCCGTTTGACGAACTATTGCATACGGGACGCCAACTATACGAAAAGAAACTGATCGGCGCATCACGAGCGCTTATATTGGCAAAACAGCTGATGACGCTTTCGCGAGCGGCAGATTCCAAAGAAGGCCTTGTTTTTGCCCTGAAGCAGGCCGTCGCATACGGCAAACAACAGCCCGGCGATGTCTACATTCAAAAAGAGGTCGCTGTATTCGAGGCGGAGTTGGCCTTCCACGATCGCAACGACGAAAAAGAAGCCGTTAGACTGTACACGGCCGGCCTGTCCCCGGATTGGCAAACCGACATTGCCGCCCTCAATCGATTTACCCACTGGTGCGCCGACAACGGCCTGAACTTCAAGCCTGCCTATGAATATGCCCTGAAAGCCGAGCAACTGGCGTCCGATCCCTTCGACAAAGCGGCCGCAAGAGCCGCCCGAGCCCGCCTGGCCTTTCGCTTGGGTCGCATTGAAGAAGGCCGCCGCCAAATGGCCCTGGCCGTCGCGGTGGATTCAAGTCATCCCGAATGGTTCGAAGAAATGGAACGATATTGATACATACCGCCGGCTATTTTATTCACGAATAAAATAAGTGCCTGAAAATATTGGGCTTTTGAGGTGGCCTCACGCGGCTGTTCATGCTAGTGTTTGCGGGAGTGATTTGGAATCTCTTCAGCGGCATACCTGAAAAGGTCCACTTCGGTGAGGAACATTTCCACTGGAAACGTAACGATCATTCAACCATCACCCGTGAACTTTATACCTATTACCGGGAGGAGGATATCGACATGGCATACACGATCGAAGATCTCAAAAGAGATAGTGCCTTGGAAGGACTGCCTTTTCTCTCACCGGAAGAGCGCATCAAGGGGCTCGATCCTGCCCAGATCATGCAAAGTCTTGACCCCGAACAACGTAAACTCCTTGGGGAATTATTCAAAAAAGCCTGGACGAAAGAGAAATAGTCGGCATTTACATAACCCGAAACCAAGGCACTGAACGGACGTTATTCAAGAGACCGGCCCGCCTTGGAAAGGCCTTGGGTCAGATGGGAGCCCATTGTGTTTTTCCGGGAAAGAAGAGCGTTAGTGTCATCGACCGGGCGAAATCGAATCAACGTTTTGTGGAATACCGGAGCTTCGTGGGGAACGATGAGTAGGACGGCGGCGGTGATCAAAGCGCGGTAAATTCACAAACCCGGGCTTTCGGTTTATCCCCCGAACCGGCATTCGGTACGGGGGAGTTGGAAAAGGGTTGGAGCCGGCAGCCGTCACTATTACGGACACTGCTCTGTAGGACAGTTAGCAGCGCAGCACCCATTAGTATACCCAAATGCAATTCCAATGCAGAAAAACAGATCCTGAGAACCAGGGGGATGAGTGTCTATACACTGCTGGATAGCAGCATCTTGCCCTTGTACGCATAGGTCATAACAGGACGGGCCGTCACTGAAAGCCAGTTGTAGCGAACCGGCCAATAGCACGGCAGACAGCGAAAGGGATAAAAGCACCTTTTTAAACATGGGTCTCTCCTTGAGCGAATGTTATTGGTGTAAGCACTATTGCAATTTAACAGAATTTGCCTGGTTTTACCACACCTCATTTCTGAAGACAACACCGGGCAGGGTTTCATTGACGACGAAGTTCGGGAGAATAACCCGTAACGCATTCGTCCCGGGTTATGCATATAATGGCAGTGTTTCTAATCGAAAAGGCCGCCGGACGGCCTGAGGAGACGGCTTGTGTCCAACCAGACCAGTGAATTCCATAACCGCTGCCTGCTTGCCTATGGCGAGGCTCTTGCCAGGGAGAACCTGCCGGTTGAATTCTTCGACGCTACCGAGGAAGTTCCCTATGACATGCTGCTGGTGGGCTTGGAAAGCGAGAGCGGCGAGGTCCGCCGCCTGGAGTTGGGTTTTCTACCGGGCCTTGAAGAAGATCTGGAAGAGGTCTCCCTATTGCAGTTCTTCATTCCTCTGACCCCGCGGGGAGAAAAGGCGGACATTACCGAATTGAACGGCTTCCTGGAGCGCTTGAATGCCCAACTGCCCGTGGGCGCCATGGGCTACCTGCCCGATAACAACGTCGTCTATTACCGCTATGTCTTGATGGTGAGCAACGACACGGAGTCGGCCAAATCCATGGTGGTCCAAACCACCTGGATGATGGCCTACATCCTGGAACAATGCGGTGACCGCATCACCGAACTGGCCGGCGGCCCGGAAACCGATCAACCGGTCGAATGATCATCAACGACCGGGTGTATTGAAAGCGAGGGAAATGGGAAACGGGCAACGTTGCCTACCCACTTTCGACTCATCAACCCGTCGGGGTGAAATCCGGTTTACTGAATCGAGGAAATCGGCTAGGGTAGGGGCGCGAGGAGAAACGTCCATGAAATTGCTGTTTGTCTCGTCCAACCGGTACCCCTATCCCACCGGAAACGGCGCCGCGGTTTTGATGCATGCCCTGATCACCTGTTACCGCCGTTTGGGCTATGAAGTCACACTGGTTCCCGCAAGCCTGCGCAATCCCGAGGATCGTGAAAAGGCAGAACCCTATTGGGAGGCCGAGGGCGTGCCCGTACACCGCATCCCCGCCGTCATGGCCGTGAAAACCCATAAGAGCCGAGCGGCACTGGTGCGCCGGGCGCTGTTGCCCCGCTTGTCGGATCATTTCCATATGCACGATGTCCCCGCTTCCGGCCTGCAAGAGTTTGTCGTTTCCGGCGGTTTCGACCTGGTGGTTTCCTACGGTTGGGAGGCGCTGGGGGTCATTGCCGGTCTGGATCATCCCGACAAGGTCGCCTCGCTGGTGGACCCGCTGGATTCGCTGATCGAGTTGATGGCCGCGCAAAACCGTTTTGGATTCAGTATGACCAAGCTGCGCGGGTGGTTGAAGTTCAAGGCGGCGTCGCACAAGCCCGCTTATGCCGACCTGTTATTGAGTAAAGTTCACCACATCTTCGAGCATGCCTACCAGCACTGCGAGGAACTACGCGCTCGGGGTTACCGAAACGCGCACTATTTTCCCCATCCCCTGCCCCGTCAGGACGAGTTGCCGCCCAAACAACCCTCCGACCAGGTGACGGTGTTGATTCTCGGCTCGCTGAAGGGGACCGCCGGTCGCTATGGTTTCGAGTTCTTTTTGGATAAGGTTATGCCGCGTCTGGAGCCCAAATTGGCGAAATTGGACCGACGTGTGGTCTTCCGCATCGTGGGCCATGGAGAGTTGAAAAGCGAACTGCGCGAACGCCTGGAAGCCAATCCCTACTGCGACTTCGTGGGTTTTGTCGACAAGGTGGAGCCCGAGTTCGCGGGCGCCGATATTATGCTGGTGAACATCCCGGTTGCGCACGGTTTCCGTACTCGGATTGCCGAGGCGTTCGGCTACGGCAAGTGCGTGGTGGCTCATGCGGCCAACGCGACGGGGATGCCTGAGCTTCGCGATGAAGATAACGCCCTGACCGCGGCAGACCCGGACCTGTTCACCCAAAAGCTGTTGCGGGCAATTGAAGATCCCGAACTGCGCGTAAGGCTGGGCCGAAAAGCCCGGGAAACCTTCGAGGCCGAGATCTGTCAGGACGCCGCGGTAGGAAAAATAGCGGCTGTCTTGGGTTTGCCCAATTGACTTATCGAACTTTGGGAACAGGTGTGCTAGGCTGAGCCGGAGACACCCCATGCGAGGAGAGGACGGGCCATGGCTTTCCATATCATGATTTTATGCGGTGGTGAGGGAACACGGCTATGGCCGGTCAGCCGTCGCAATATGCCCAAACAGTTTGCGCCCCTCATGGACAGCACCAGTTTGTTCGACACCACGGTAGCCCGCGCCGCCGACCTCGATCCGGCCTCGCTGGTGGTGGTGACTTCAACGGAGCAGGAAAAGCTGTGTCGCCAACACAAAAGCGACCGCCTTCCGTTTGTCATCAAGGCCGAGCCGATCGGCCGCAACACCTTGCCCGCGGTCATCTACGGTTGTGCCCACCTGGCCGATGAAGACATTGTACTGGTCATGCCCTGCGATCACCTGATCCGCGACATCGAATCTTTGGGCAAAGCCGCGGAGGCAGCCGTTGCCCTGGCCGAGTCCGGTTACATCGCCACCTTCGGCATCCGTCCCACCTACCCCGCGACCGGCTTCGGTTACATACAGAAGGGCGTTGCTTTGGGCGACAAAGGGTTTCGCGCCGATCGCTTCCTGGAGAAGCCGGATCACGAACGGGCTCAGGTTTTGGTTCGCGACGGCGGCTATTTTTGGAACAGCGGCATGTTCGCTTTCTCCGCCGGAACGCTACGCGCCGAGGTGACCCGTTACCAGCCCCAACTAACTCACCTGTTCGACATGAAGGAAGGTGCGGACCCCGACGTCTACGGTGCGGTAAAGTCACTCTCCTTCGATTACGGCATTGCCGAGTTGTCCGATCGCATGGCCCTGATTCCCGTCGATTTCGACTGGAACGACCTGGGTAGTTGGAAATCGCTTTGGGAAGAGTTGGCCGAGGGTGAGCGCGCCCTGGCCACCAATGCCGGTACCGTTCTTTACGAGCAGGATTGCCGCAACCTGCTGGTCTACAGCGACCGCGGTACGCACAAGGTCTACGCCGCCGTGGGCCTGGAGGGCATGGCCGTTGTAGACACCGCCGACGCCATGTTGATCACGCCGCTGGATCGCTGCCAGGAAGTGAAACACCTGCGTGAACGCGTCGCGGGCGACAGGCCGCTGGCGGTGGTGCAGCCAACATTGGAACAAAGACCCTGGGGCTTCTTCGAGATTCTTCAAGAGGGCGAAAATTACAAGGTGAAGCGTCTGGTCGTGGACCCGGGAAATCGGCTCAGCTTACAGTCTCACTATCATCGCAACGAGCACTGGGTGGTGGTGCGCGGTACGGCTACCGTGGTCAACGGCGAGCACAAGTTCGAGTTGGAGACCGGCGGTTCTACCTTCATTCCGGTGCGCAACAAGCACCGCCTGGCCAATTTCGGGACCGATCAATTGGAGATCATCGAAGTGCAGACCGGGGACTACCTGGGCGAGGACGATATCGTCCGCTACCAGGATGACTTCGCCCGCATCCCCGATCCGACCTGAGCGCTACTCCGCCAATAGTTTGCGGAAGTAATCGATGGTATGGATCAAGCCTTCTTCCAGTTCGATCGTGGGTCGCCAGCCCAGCTTTTGACCGGCCAGGGTGATGTCCGGCTGCCGTTGCTTGGGATCGTCGCGAGGCAAGGGCTCATGGATGATTTTGGAAGTGGAGCCGGTTAGGCGCAGCACGGTTTCGGCCAGTTCCAGGATGGTGAATTCGTTGGGGTTACCGATGTTGACCGGTCCCATGAACTCGGGTTCGGTATCCATCATGGCAATCATAGCGCGCACAAGATCGTCCACATAACAAAAGCTGCGTGTCTGGCCGCCGTCGCCGTAAACGGTGATGTCCTCTCCCTTGAGCGCCTGGACGATGAAGTTGCTGACCACGCGACCGTCGTGCGGGTGCATGCGTGGGCCGTAGGTATTGAAGATACGGACGATCTTGGTGTTCACGTCGTTTTGCAGGCGATAGTCGGTAAACAGGGTTTCGGCGCAACGCTTGCCCTCATCGTAGCAGGAGCGGGGCCCGACGGGATTGACGCGACCCCAGTAACTCTCGTCCTGGGGGTGGATCTCGGGGTCGCCGTAGACCTCGCTGGTAGAGGCCTGGAGGATGGTTGCGCGCACCCGCTTGGCCAGACCCAGGGTGTTGATGGCGCCCATGACCGAGGTCTTGACGGTCTTGATGGGGTTGAACTGGTAATGAATGGGCGAGGCGGGACAAGCCAGGTTATAGATCTCGTCTACTTCTACAAAATAGGGGTTGATGATATCGTGCCGCACCAACTCGAAATAGGGATTGGGCAACAGGTGGACCACATTGGCTTTGCTACCGGTAAAATAGTTATCCAAACAGATGACTTCATGGCCCGTGTCCAACAGGGTTTCACACAAATGGGACCCCAGGAAACCGGCGCCGCCGGTCACCAAAATGCGCTTTCTGGTTTTCATTACTGCTCCGCGAATCGACCGGCACATACCGGGTTGATGGTTCGCCCGAACTATACCTTGATTCCGTGCGGATTACCATGGGTTGATCATCAGGAGCGGCCGGTTATTCCTCGTTGCCGCCTTCATAGTCTTTCAGCTTGCGTTGCAGGGTCCTCAGACCGATACCCAGGATTTCCGCCGCCCGGGTTTTGTTTCCGTCGACCCTGTCCAGGGTCTGGTAGATGGCCTCGCGTTCCAATTCGTCCATGGTCATACCCGCGGGGATGGAGAACTCGCCGGGTTTCTCCTGCCTGGCGTTCAGGGTGGCCGGCAGAAGGTCCAGGGTGATCAAATCGCCCTGGCAGAAGATGGCCATGTTCTCGACCGCGTTGCGCAGCTCGCGCACATTGCCGGGCCAACTGTAACGCACCAGGCGCTCCATAACGTCCGGGGCGACGCCGGGCACCGACCGGTCGTTCTCCTTGCAGATCAAATCCAGGTAATGGTTGATCAGGAGCGGGATGTCCTCGGTGCGTTCACGCAGGGGCGGGATGCGGATGGAGACCACGTTGATGCGGTAGTAGAGATCCTCGCGGAAGTCGCCGCTGCTCACCGCGTCTTCCAGATTGGTATTGGTTGCAAAGACAAAGCGCGTGTTCAGTTTGATCATTTCCGAACCGCCGACGCGCATGAACTCTCGGTTCTCCAACACCCGCAACAACTTCACCTGGAGGTCCAGGTTCATATCGCCGATTTCGTCCAGAAAAATGGTGCCGGGCGAGGCCAACTCGAACTTGCCGATCTTGCGGTTGATGGCGCCCGTGAAGGAACCCCGCTCATGGCCGAACAACTCGCTTTCCAGGATCTCGCCCGGAATGGCCGCACAGTTGATGGGGAGAAAACGGTGGGTCTTCATCTTGGAATTCTGGTGCAGAGCGTTGGCGAACAACTCCTTGCCGGTGCCGCTTTCACCCAGGATCAGGACATTGGCCTTGGTGCCCGCAACCGCGCGCACCTTGTCGAAGACCTCTTCCATGGCCGCCGATTTACCGATGATGCACTCGAAGCCGTATTTTTTGTCCAGGCGCGATTGCAGATGCTCGACCTCGCGGTTCAGGGTGACGTTTTTGAACAACTTGCTGACGCGGGTGCGGAACTCGAACAGGTCGATGGGCTTGGTCAGATAGTCGTCGGCGCCCTGCTTCATGGCCTCGACCGCGCTGTCCACGGAGGCAAACGCCGTCACCAGGATGACACTGATATCGTCGTTGGCCTGCTTGGTTTCACGCACCACGGTCAGGCCGTCCACGCCCGGCATGCGCAGGTCGGTAATCACCACGTCGATATCGTCGCAATTATCCTTGATATGAACAATGGCCTCAGCGCCGTCGGCGAACGCCTCCACGTGATAACCCTTGCGACGTAACGCCATGGACATGGCCTTCCGAGACTCGGCCTCGTCCTCGACGATGACCACCTGCCCCGCGGTTTTGTCGGCTACATTCAGGGATTTTGCCATTGTTTGAGCCACTCCTCATCGACAACTTCCACACCTAGAGATTTGGCTTTAGCAAGTTTGGAGCCGGCCTTTTCGCCCGCCACCAGGATATCGGTCTTCTTGGAGACCGAGCCGGTGACATTGGCGCCCAGGCTTTTGAGCAGATTGGTCAATGCGGTGCGCGAGCCGCTTTCGAAACTGCCGGTGATCACCATGACCTTGCCGGCAAGAGGCAGATCGCCGCCGGCCTCGGCAGGCGCCTTGACGTCGGCCATGGTGAGTCCCAGCTCTCGGAAAGCTTCGAAGGTTTCCATATAGGAGGGCATTTGCAGATGGTGGATCAGAGATTTGGCCACCTTCTCGCCCATACCGTGAATATCGGCAATGCGCTCCCAAGGCAGCGATCGCAAGGTGTCGTAGCTCTCGTATTCACCCACCAGCACCTCGGCCACCTTGGCGCCGATCATGGGGATCCCCACGGCAAAGAGCAGGCGGGCGAAGGGCTTTTGTTTCGATTTTTCCACCTCGGCCAACAGGTTCTCGGCCGACTTGTCGCCCATGCGTTCCAGGGCGGTCAGGGTGTGTTTTTCCAGGCGATAGATATCGGGCAGGGTCTCGATGATACCCTCCGCGACCAACTGTTGCACGGTTTCCTTGCCCATGCCCTGGATGTCCATGGCGGCGCGACTGCAAAAGTGGGTCAGGCGACGCTCCAACTGGGCCGAACACGCCAAATTGACGCACCGAACGGCCACCTGATCTTCCACCTGCTCCACATCGCCGCCGCAGTTGGGGCAGGTTAAGGGCGGTTCGTAAGCGGCTTCGTCGCCCTTGCGTTTCTCTACGATAACCTTGACCACCTTGGGGATGATCTCGCCGCCTTTTTCGACGAAGACGTGATCGCCCACGCGGATGTCCTTCTTGCGGATCTCGTCGAAGTTGTGCAGGGTGGCGCGCGAGACGGTAGTGCCGGCCAACTGGACCGGGGCGAAGTTGGCCACCGGGGTCAACACGCCGGTGCGGCCCACCTGAATGGTGATGTCCCGGATCACCGTGGTCGCCTGCTCGGCGGCGAACTTGTAAGCGGTAGCCCACTTGGGGAATTTGGTGGTGTAACCGATGGCGTCATAGGTGTCGGGGTCGTCTACCTTCAAGACGATGCCGTCGGTGTCATAAGGCAGCGTGCGGCGCAGGATATCCCATTCTTCGATAAGCCCTTTCATATCGTCATAACCGGAAATGCGGCGGTTGTTGGGGTTGGTGGGAAACCCCAACTGATGGAGGCGGCTGAGCGTTTCGAAATGGGAGCCGATATCGTCCACCCAATCGCCCAGAACCTGGAAGACGAACATGCTGAGTTTGCGTTTGGCCACTTCGCCGCTGTCCATCATGCGAATGGAACCGGCGGCGGCATTGCGCGGATTGGCAAACAAGGGCTTGCCCTCGTCCAACCGCGATTCATTCAAGGTCTTGAAGGTGTCCTCGTGAATATAGACCTCGCCGCGAACTTCCATCACGTCAACACCGGACCAGGCGGGCACATGCAACGGCAACTCGCGAATGGTGCGGGCATTTTGGGTGACATCCTCACCCACCTTGCCGTCACCGCGGGTAATGGCGCGGGTCATGATGCCCCGCTCATAAACCACGGACAAGGACAGCCCGTCTATCTTCAACTCGGCGACATAGGCCGGATCATCGCGATCGGCGCCTTTTTGAGTGCGGGTGAAATACCCGACCAGATCGTCGGCATTATAGGAATTTTCCAAGCTGAGCATGGGTTGCCGGTGAGCCACGGTCGGATGATCCTCGGCGATGCCGGAGCCCACGCGAAAGGAGGGCGAATGGGGCCGCGTCAAATCAGGGTGCTGTTCCTCCAGGGCGGCCAGTTCCTTTTCCAGCATGTCGTATTCATAATCGCTGATCTCGGGCGCGTCATCGCGATAATATTTCAGTCGATGGTACTCGATCTGCTCGATCAATTCATCCATTCTGGCGGCAACATCCTGACTCATGAGACAATTTCTCCTGTGGGTTCAATCCTGCTTGACGCAAATCGGTTAAGTCAACTCCCGAGAGGCTGAAAACACCGCCGCGAGAAGACCGGAAAAGGCACGTCAAGCTTACTAAAGATCCCCGACCGCCACAAGCACGGGGTTGACGCGGGAAGGGACTCGTCATAATCAGGGGAATTTGCACGTGTCAAATTCGCTCGACTTTGACGACATCCCGGTCGATACATGCTACGCAAAGCTACGACAGGCCGATGCGTGCTATCATCTTGATGTAATGCCCGGCTGTTGAGGTAGCTTGCATGGATTTGGAATTTGGGTTGGAAGAGGAAATCGGCAATCCCGAACTCTTCGTGGGCAGGCAAAGAGAACTCGATTATTTTCTGCGCTGGGTGGAGAAGGTCAAGAAGAAAATCGGCTGGTCCACCGCTGTCCTGGCCAGGCGTCGCAAGGGCAAGACCGCGCTGTTGCAGCGGTTGTTCAACATCCTCTACACGCGCAACGACCCCAAGATAATTCCCTTCTATCTCCGCATCCCGGAACGTGAGAGTACCTTGCTTGAATTTTCCGATTTTTTATATCGTGGTTTGATGAGCGCCTACCTGGGCTTCAAAAAACGACTCCCGGAACTCATCAACACGCCTCCGGCATTGGAAACCCTGGCCGAACTTGCCGCCGACGATCCGGTGATTTCCAAGGATATCCAACAGATGGAGCGTTTCTTTGCCGACGGTAGGCAGGAGCAGTGTTGGGAGCACGCAAGCAGCGCGGGCCATCGCATTTCCTTACTCAAAGATGAGCGTATCGTGCAAATCCTGGATGAGTTTCAGTACCTGGACAAGTATATCTATTACGCCCAGGGCGATCCCGAGCCGATGATCTTGACCGGTACCTACCAGTACCGGGGCTCCAGCAAGATCTCGCCGCAAATCATTGCCGGTAGTTACATCGCCTGGCTGTCGCGCATCATTCGCCGGATGGTGGGCCGCTATAATGCCTATTACCTGCAAAACCTCAGCGACGATGAAGCCCTGATCGCGGTTTACAACTACGCCCGCGTCTACGGCCGCGACGTGACCGATGAAACCGCTGCCTGGATGGTAGAGGCTTGCAACCGCGATCCCTTCACCATCGCCAGTATGTTCGAGAGCAACCTGGAACCCAAGGACTTGACCACGGTCAAGGGTGCGAGCGCCGTGCTGGATTACGAGACGACCATAGAAAAGGGCCGCGTGGCCCAGATGTGGATGGAGTACCTGGCCACCATCATCCATCGCACCAACGACATCAACGCAAAAAAGATCATGCTTTACCTGGCCAAATACAAGGGCAAGGAACGCAACCGCAAACAAATCGCCGAGGATCTGAACCTGGACCTCAGCGATCAGGACCTTGAAGACATGCTCAGCAAGCTGGTCGCCGGCGATATCATCGCCCGGGGTGAAACCAGTTGGACCTACAGGGGCCTGGGCGATCCCGTCTTCGATATGGTCTTTCGCAAGATTTTCGAACCGGAGATCCAGCAGGTGGATATCGAGGTAATCCGCAAGGACATCGCCGCTAAGTTGGAGCAACTGGAACAAGACCTGAAAAGCGAACGCGGTCGCGTCTCCCGCTTCAGGGGCGAAACCGCGGAGTACCGCATGCGCTACAAGATCGCCATGGCCGGTCAGAAATGCCGGGCCGTGCGCGACCTGGCGCATCATCCCGAGAACCCGGAGGCGCCCCGGGTTCCCGACATCCTCCTGGCCCCGTTCGAAACGATAGCCAAGCACAACTTCCATGCGGGCGATGTAACCGTCGAATGCGATCTCTACGCCCAAGCCGATGACGGTCCGAATCTGGTCGTAGAAGTCAAGGACTGGGAAAGAAAGGTAAACAAGGACCGCATCACCGACTTTATAGCTGCCAAGGCCCTGCTCACCAAAGTTTTGACCCGGGACACCCTCTACCTGTTCTACAGCGAGCAACCCCTGGCGGAAGCCAACATCGAGCGCCTGCAACAAGCCGGTATCCTGTACGCCGACGGCGACAGTTTCTCAAGATAAGAAGCCGGCCCGCTTTCACGGGCCGGATTGTTCGATAATTACTGCTTCGGATAACCCGCTTTAGCCAGTGCCTCGGTAATCTCATCCAGAATGACGGGGTCGTCGATGGTCGCCGGCATCTTCCACGGGGTGTTGTCGGCGATCTTCTTCATGGTGCCGCGCAGGATCTTGCCCGAACGCGTCTTGGGCAGACGATCCACGATCAGGGCGATCTTGAAGCAGGCCAGAGGTCCGATCTTGTTGCGAACCATCTGCACCAGTTCTGCCGTGATCTCGTCGTGGGGCCGGTCGACGCCCGCTTTCAGGACCGCGAAGCCCAGCGGGATCTCACCCTTGAGCTTGTCGTTGGGTCCGATCACCGCGCATTCGGCCACGTCGTGGTGCGAGGCCAGCACTTCTTCCATACCGCCCGTGGACAGCCGGTGTCCGGCAACGTTGATGATGTCGTCGATACGGCTCATGATCCACAGGTAGCCGTCCTCGTCCTTCTTGCCGGCGTCACCGGTCAGGTAATAACCGTCGTATTCATTGAGATACGAATTGATGAAGCCCTGGTCGTTGTGCCACAAGGTGGGCAGGCAACCCGGAGGCATGGGCATCTTGACCGCAATGTTGCCGATCTTGTCCCTGGCAACCTCGTTGCCTTCCGCGTCCAGCACCTGGATATCGTAGCCGGGTACGGGTAGCGACGCGGAGCCCGGTTTGACCGGCATTTGCTGGATGCCGATACAGTTGGCGGTCATCGGCCAGCCGGTTTCGGTCTGCCACCAGTGGTCGATCACGGGAACGCCCAGGTTGTCCTCGGCCCAATGCAGGGTGTCCGGGTCACAGCGTTCACCGGCCAGGAAGAGGGTGCGGAAGTTGGAGAGATCGTAGTTGCCCATAAGTTCGGCATTCGGGTCCTCGCGGCGAATGGCGCGGAAGGCCGTGGGCGCGGTAAAGAGCACGCGCACGTTGTAATCGCTGATCACGCGCCAGAAAGCGCCGGCATCCGGTGTTTTAACCGGTTTTCCTTCGTAAAGGATAGTCGTGCAGCCGTGCAGCAGAGGCCCGTAGACGATATAGCTGTGACCCACGACCCAACCCACGTCGGAAGCGGCCCAGAAGGCATCGCCGGGGTCCACGCCGTAGATATGCTTCATGCTCCATTTCAGGGCGACCGCGTGGCCGCCGTTGTCGCGTACCACGCCCTTGGGAACGCCGGTCGTGCCGCTGGTGTAGAGGATGTACAGCGGATGCGTGGCTTCCACGGGTACGCAATCGACCGGTTGCGCTTCATGTACCGCTTCAAGCCAGTCGATATCGCGACCCGGCGTCATGGCGGCTTCGGCTTGGGGCCGTTGCAGAATAATGCAGTGTTCCGGTTTGCGTTCCGCCAAATCGATCGCGGCGTCCAACAGCGGTTTGTAGGGGATGACCTTGGCAACCTCGATACCGCAGGAAGCGGAGATCACCATTTTGGCGTCGGCATCGTCCAGGCGGGTGGCCAACTCTTGGGCCGCAAAGCCGCCGAAGACCACGGAGTGAATCACGCCGATGCGGGCGCAGGCCAACATGGCGACAGCCGCCTCGGGCACCATGGGCATGTAAATGACCGCGCGATCACCTTTCTCCAGGCCGTGCGCGCGCAGTACGCCCGCGAACAGGGCAACCTCATCGCGCAGTTCCGAGTAGGTGTAGATGCGCCTGGTAGCAGTGACGGGGCTGTCGTAGACCAGAGCGGGCTGGTCGGCGCGGCCCTCTGCCACATGACGGTCCAACGCGTTGTAGCAGGTGTTCAACAGGCCGCCTTGGAACCAGTGATAAAACGGGGGATTGTCGGCGTCTAAAACCCTATCCCAACGGCGGTCCCAGTGCAGGGCATCGGCCGCTTCGGCCCAGAAACCTTCCGGGTCGTGCATGGATTGATCGTAGACATCGGCATAACTCATAAGGGTAGCTCCTGATGTGACGGTTTCTTTCGTCATAATAACACCTCGAGCTGTAAAAGGATGGTTGATTGCGGTCCCATTATTTGGGGGCAAAACTCATGCCGATTCGGGCTTTAACTCACATCGCCCGTACCCCGCGAGCTACGGCCTCCATGGCACCAAAACACCCCGCGCGGACGTTGGGATGATGACCCGTTTTGTGGAATTTTGCGCACCGGCTGTGCTAGGCTTTGGGACCATAAATGAAGGCGAGGTGTTGTCATGAGCGATATGGTTTTCCAGTCCGCCGGCGTCCTGGCTCAGGCCCTGCAAAAGCGCGAATTGTCCTGTGAGGAAGCCCTTGATCTGCACCTGGACCGCGTGCGTCGTTTGGACGGTAAATTGAACGCGGTACCGGCCATAGATGAGGAAAGCGCCCGCAAGCGGGCCCGCGAGGCAGACACCGCCCTGGCCGCCGGCGAATCCTGGGGCCCCCTGCACGGCGTGCCCATGACCATCAAGGATTCCTTCGAGGTCACCGGCATGCCCACCACCAGCGGCGCGCCCAAGCTCAAAAACCACGTCTCCAAAACCAACGCCGATGCGGTGCAACGCCTGATGGACGCCGGCGCGGTTGTCTTCGGGAAGACCAATCTGCCCCTGTTTGCCGGCGATTACCAGAGTTATAACGAGGTTTACGGCACCACCAACAACCCCTGGGATCTCAGCCGCAGTCCGGGTGGGTCAAGCGGCGGTTCCGCGGCGGCCCTGGCCGCGGGCATGACGCCGCTGGAACTGGGCAGCGATATCGGCGGCTCCATCCGCAACCCGGCCCACTATTGCGGCGTCTACGGACATAAGTCCAGCTACGGCATCGTGCCCATGAACGGTCATATTCCCGGGCCGCCGGGTTGCCTGACCCACGGCGACCTTGCCGTTGCGGGACCGCTGGCCCGAGACGCGGACGACCTGGAACTGGCCATGGACATTCTTTCCGGTCCGCGTGCCCGCGAGTCGCGCGCCTGGTCCTTTCAATTACCCCCCGCCCGCGTGGAACGGTTGAAAAATTTCCGTGTAGCCGTCTGGCTGGACGATCCCTTGCAGCCGGTAGAAACGGCAATTGTCGATGTGCTGCAAGGCGTTGTAGACCAACTGGGAAAAGCGGGAGCCCGGGTGGACGATCGAGCGCGGCCCATTCAAAAACCGGCGGCCGCGCGAGCACTTTACCTGCAACTGCTCTACGCCAACATGGCCAACGGCTTCCCCGAACCGGTACTGGAATACTATGACGACCTGGCGGAAGACATCGAGGAAGACGATCGCTCGCTGACCGCCCAGATGGCCCGCGGGATCAGCCTGCGCTTCCGCAACTACATGAGCCGGAACGAAAAACGGGCCCGTCTCCGCACGGAATGGGATCGCTTCTTCCAGGACTTCGACGTACTGATTTGCCCGGTCATGCCCACCACGGCCATGAAGCACAACCACGCCAAGATGGAGGAGCGCCGAATAACGGTCAACGGCAAGGAAATGCTCTATCAGGACCAGATCTTCTGGGCGGGTTTGGCCACGCTCGCCCACCTGCCCGCCACCTCCGTACCGTGCGGCGTCGATCCCTCCGGGCTGCCGGTGGGTTTACAGGCCGTCGGCCCCTTTCTGGAAGACCGCACCACCATCCAATTCGCCAGGGCGCTGACACCGCTGACCGGCGGCTTTCAAAAACCGCCGGGTTATTGAGCACGACCATATCGACAGGTCATCCGCCGTGACTTCAATCACGCTTCCATCTTTTCCCGACGGCATTTTCGACTTTTGTGAGGAAGTCATGAGTCGCTGTCGCGCTTCACGGTATTAAACTACCGGAGCAACCCTCCCAGGAGGTTCGGGAAAATGAACACGATCTCAAGAGCGGATGTCGCGGAACAGGGCATCCAACTTTGCCGAGAGGGATACTGGGACGAGGGCTTGTTCTGCCTGAGTCAAATCACCGATATATCGAATCTGGATGCCGCATTGATCGGCCGAATCTACTCGTATACGGGCGTCGGTATCGCCCTTCGGCAAAATAGAATACGCGAGGGCATCACCCTTTGCGAACGCGCGGTTCGGCTTGAATTCTACGATCCGACGCACTACATCAACCTGGCCAGGACCCAAATGATGGCCGAGAAACGACGCGCGGCCCTGCGCACCATCAAGAATGGACTGCGCGTGGACCCGGGGAACAAAAAACTGTTGGCCCTGCGCAACAAGTTCGGCTTCCGCCGCCCCAATGTGGTCCCCTTCCTGAAGCGGGACAATCCGATCAACTACTACCTGGGCAGCCTGCGCCATAAGATGCTGGGCCCGTTGATCCCGGTGGAGAAGAAACCCAAACAACCGGAGGTCCGGCGCAAACCGCCGGAGAAACAAGCGGCAAGCTGACCGCCGCGACCTTACCGGGAACAAACTATGAAAAACAGGCGGCTCTTTCGAGCTGAACGGTGATCTTGTGCGCCTGAGAAAGGAGCCCGGCTCGAAGAGGTCGGGTTCCCAGGTGGGTTGGCTGATAAATGGTTGTATTTACCACAAGCCGAGCGGCTGGATTTTGCCCCGGATACAAAGCACAATTTCAATACCGGTCTTGACAACCAAATACAGCTAAATGTGTGATTGTTCCAAGAAATGCCTTAAAATGGCTGTCGTATTCGTTGATACTTATCGCCTGCCATCGAGGAATCTCAACTGATTTCTCGATTTCAAAAGTCGGGGAGCAAAGAATCAGTCCTCATTCTTTGCGCACCGAAAGTTCAGGGTCAAAGAATTATTTTTCATTCTTTGCTCCTGACTTTTCCGGGTCAAGGAACCACAACTGATTCCTTTCACATTACTTTTCAGTGCGCAAAGAACCAGATCTCATTCTTTGATCCTGACTTTTCCGGGTCGAGGAATCGGGCCTCATTCTTTGCTCCTGACTTTTCCGGGTCGAGGAATCAGAACGGATTCTTTGATCCGTCGTTTTAAGGAATAACCAATGACAACTGAATCTTCATGAGGTTGTGCCGGATCGGTTTGGGCGCATTGTCGGGCGCTTCGGCGCGTTCTGGGCCGTGTTTGGGCGGGTTGTGCATTTGTACCTTGCTCAAGACTCGCAAGCCTAGGATAATAAAGGTCCTGACACTTGTCGCCACCTCAAGATATTGGAGTAGTGTTTTGAAATACGCACCCCTTGCCAATTTGATTGGCGGTTCCGCTATTGCCTTTCAAGGAAAGACTCTGGATGTCAACAGTCCGCTCGACGGTTCCGTGATCTCGCGGGTGCCGCTGTCCGGCAGCGCCGAGGTGGATGCCGCCGTGCAAGCCGCCGCCGGTGCTCAGCCCGAGTGGGCCGCGCTGCCCATCAAGGAACGGGTCCAGGTTTTCTATCGTTACAAGACCCTTTTGGAAAAACATATGGACGATTTGGCTGACCTGGTCACCCGGGAAAACGGCAAGACGCGCGAGGAGGCGATTGCCGAGGTGGCCAAGTCGATCGAAGTCACCGAGTTCGCCTGTTCCCTGCCCCAATTGACCTCCGGTGAGATTCAAGAGGTCAGTCGCGGCGTGGAGTGCCGATCGGAGCACGTACCCGTGGGCGTGGTGGCCTGCATCACCCCCTTCAACTTCCCCAACATGGTGCCCAACTGGACCATTCCCAATGCGCTCACCCTGGGTAACAGCATGATTTTGAAGCCGTCTGAGTTGGTTCCGCTGAGTGCGCAACGCCTGGCCGAGTTGTTGGCCGAGGCCGGTTTGCCCGAGGGGGTGTTCAACGTGGTGCACGGCGGCAGGGACGTGGTGGAGGCCGTTTGCGATCATCCCGGTATCGCCGCGGTCAGTTTCGTGGGTTCCACCCGGGTCGCCAAAATCGTCTATGCCCGCGCCACGTCTACCTTGAAGCGTTGCCTGGCCTTGGGCGGCGCCAAGAACCACCTGATCGTTTTACCCGACGCCCATGAGGAGATGACCGCGAGCAACGTGGCCGCCTCCATGAGCGGTTGCGCGGGGCAGCGTTGCATGGCCGCATCCGCCATGGTGGCCGTGGCCGGTTCCGATCACATCGTCAACCGTTTGGTGGAAGAAGCCGAAAAAATCGTGCCCGGCGAGAACCTGGGCGCCGTGATCACCCGTGAGGCCAAGGAGCGCATCGAGGGTTATATCACCGAGGCCGAACAGCAGGGTGCCAAGGTACTGGTTGACGGGCGCGGCGCCGTGGTGCCCGGTCATGAAGACGGCTACTACGTGGGCCCCACCGTGGTCGATTATGTGCGGCCCGAAATGGCCATAGCCAGGGAAGAGGTCTTCGGTCCGGTGCTGTCGATTATGCGCACGGATACGGTGGACGAGGCGATCGCCATCGAGAACAGCTCGGAATACGGCAATGCCGCCGCGGTCTTCACCCAATCCGGCGGTATGGCCCGTTATGTCACCGAGCGCGTCTCCGCCGGCATGACCGGGGTGAACATCGGCGTCCCCGTACCGCGAGAACCCTTCAGCTTCGGCGGCTGGAACGAGTCCAAATTCGGCGCCGGCGATATTACCGGCAAGAGTTCCATCGAACTGTGGACCCGCCTGCGC
>JASJCB010000090.1 GCA_030066195.1 Acidobacteriota bacterium | reverse complement strand
CCAATGGGCCAAGGCCCAAGAATCAACCGTGCTCGGGCCGCCGACACAAGCAACAGCGAAAGCCGATGCCGTCGCTGCGGGACCAGACGCGGTACCAGTCGCGGAGCGAAGCCCGCAGGAAGACGGCGTCGCTGTGCCGGGAGGCGCCACGCAGCGCCCGCACGGCAGCATCCCCGTCCGTGTTCTCCGGGTTCCGCGCCGGCCTTTTCCTCGATTCCCTCGCGTCTCTTTTCCACACGTCCCGGCACCATTCCCAAACGTTCCCGGCCAGATCGTGAACCCCTTCCGGCGTCGCGCCCCCGGGGTAGGTCCCTACCGGAGTGGTCCGTTCCAGTTTGCTTGCGGAATAGTTCGCCAGGTTCGGGTTGGGTTCCGCGTCATCTTTCCAGGGGTAAGGTCTTTTATCGGTTCCCCGCGCGGCGTATTCCCATTCGGCCTCAGTCGGCAGGGTGACGTGAGGCTCAAGTTTCTCCGGCCACCATGTCGGCAGATCCGCCTTCATTTTTTCGGTAAGCCACCGGCAATAGGCCTCAGCTTCAGGCCAACTGATACCCACTACCGGTTGGTTGGGATTGTTGAAACGAGCGTCGTTCCAAAATCGCGGTTGGACATCGGGCCGGAACCATTCAGGATCTGAGAAGCCGTATAACTCATCGAATTCCTTTTTCCTTGCGGCATACCAACGGTCATATGCTTCATCCTTCAGGTGAAGCCACTCCCAGACCTCATCAGACCAATATCCCCGTTCATGGTAGCCACCTTCTTCGATGAAGCGGCTGAACTCCCAATTGGTCACCGTGAAGCGGGCCAGGGAAAAGGGATTCACAATGGTCTGTTCGTGTTCATCTTCGCCTCCCCGGCCACCCATGGTAAATGTATCGGGTTCCATGGAAATCCAATAGTTCTCATCCCAGGGATTTGTGCGCGGATCGCCCAATAAGCCGATGTTTTCCAGGAATAGCAGCCGGATGGAGTGATCCCAGTCCTTGCTCTCGGTTTCATAAGTGCCGACCGACTTTGCAACAAAAGCGGGGATATCGAACAAGCGAAACAGATTTTCACTTTCCACCAGGGTGGCGGCTAAAACGGCAAGCAAGCGGCCCCGTTGGTCCTGATGACGCTCTGCCATTCCCATCAGAGTGCTACCGATAACGCCGGCTTCGTCCACGTTGTTTAAGGCCCCGGGCAGGAGGCGCACCACATCCAGCCAGTTGGGATCGATGAGCCTGCCCTTTTTCCTCATCTCCCGCAGTACTTGTTTGATGGTGCGCGTATCCTTGGTCAAGCGGCAGGCGGCCAGGTACTCGCGGAAAAGTCGGTGATGGAAGCGCAACGTTTCTCCCCGACCTTGTTTGTCGGCCTGCATGTAGAGCAAACCGGTGTGTTCCACCAACCACTTGACGTATTGCGCCACTCGATCCCGTTCACGCGCCAGCTTTGAAAGACCCTTCGACACTACATCATAAACTCGCGAGACGGGCCATTCCTGGGCCTTTTCTTCTTGCATGGCAAGAGCGATGCGTTCCAGCAGGTCGCGCTTTTGTTCCGGGAGGAGCGCCCAGTCCTTGTGCTCGGCTCGGCGGTTTTCGTCTTCGAAACGAGACACTTTGGATTCGCAGAGATGCACCACAATCCTGTCGCAAAGCGCGGCGCGGTCGTTAGGCAGGTGACCCAGTTTGTAGAAGACCGAGCAAGCCGTGGCCAGAAGGAGCGGGTTACCCACCAGGTTGGTTTCATCGGCGCCCGTACACCGGGCTACGCCATGCAGCGCATCGAGGAGCTTTTCCAGGAAGGCGGGCGGTTCGCCTTTCATCACGCGGAACCGTTCACACATGGCCTTCATCTGGTTCTGGTTCAGGTCGGTCAGGTCCAAGACCTCGAGCTCCGGGCCGAAGGCCATTTCGCCCGTATAACGCGCCGAGCGGGTGGTCATGATGAGACGCAGGTGGTTCAAGCGCTTGTGGCATCCCTTGAAGAAGCACAACAGCTCATTGCGGGCGCCTTCGGTCGGTATCTCGTCCAGGGCATCGATCAATACCAGGTAGGCGCCGGCTTTGAGCGCTTTTGCCGTGCGTTCGACAGCGGGTGCGTCGGTCAGGCCGGTACAACACAGTTCTTCGTGGACGGCAGCGACCAGATCGTTAAAGCCTTCCAGGTTGCGTGCGGCCAGGGCGGTGGCTTCCAGAATCACGGGTGCCGGGAGTTTGCCCTTGACACCCAAGCCTGCCGCGTCCAGGTGGGGCTCGTGAGAGGTTTGGCCGCCCAACAAATGATCGGCCAGGGCGGCGGCGAAGCGGGTGAGGAAGACGGTTTTGCCGGCGCCGGGTGAACCGGAAAACAACAGCCAGGGCAATTCAGGACGGGAGGCCCACCAGGCGAGCGGCCGGCGCAAGGTCGCTTGGGCGGTCCGTTCCGGGTGTTCTTCCGGATGCTTCTCGGCCGTCGTGAGGCCTTTGTCTTCATCCCAGGTCCAGCGGGAAGAGAGACCGTCCAGGGAGACGTAGAAGCGTTCCTCGTAGATTTCATCGGGACCGGTAAAGCTTTTGCCGGCGCCGGTGCGTCCGGCCAACCAGGTAGGCAGCCGCATTTCCATGTAAGCGCGAGCGGTCTCGCTTAAGCCCCGTTCCTTATGTTCCGGTGTTTTCTCCCGTCTGTATTGATCCGCGGCTGTTCCGATCAGTCGTTGAAGTTGTTTGGGTTCATCGAACGTAGTCGACTTGGGATGTTTCGCGCGAAAGGCTTCGATGTCTCCGGTTGCCGGCAGTTCCATCAATTTACGGGCCGGCCAGTCGGCATTTTCATCTATGATGAAAAGCATCCTTTTATCCTTTGCTACGGTTTCCCACGCTTGGGCCAGGATCCCGTCTTCCCACCACCAGGCTTGGATCAGGATCACCAGATCGAAAGAAGCCGGGTCGGGTAGATCTTCAGAGGAGCCGGCAACGGCTTCCATATTGAGAACATTCGTCAAATAATGGACGGTATCATCTCGAAATCGGCCCAAATCCTTCTCAGTTGCCAGAACAAGGGCATGGAAGACCGGTGTTGGATCATCGCCCGTTGTCTCTTTGCGACGCCGTCCCGGCGCGATTCCCTCGATACCGCAACGCAGGCGATGAAAGGCGTCCTCATCTCGAAGATTCCTAAAGGATATCCAGTTGAGACGTTGAAGAAATCGGGGTATTTCTCGATCAGCCGGTTTGGTGACGCCGGGTAGGAGAACCGGGACCACTCTTTTCTTACCTTTGACCCGACCCTCGAGGGCAACGCGCACTTCCTCGTGGTGCCAGGGACCTAATTCATTGCCCAAGAACACGAGAACACAGGAGGCTTGCTCAAGCGCCTTCTCCAATTCTTCCTGCCATGGATCGCCGGGGACTAAATTCCACTCGTCGAACCAAACTCGATAGTCCTGATCATCGAGCTGTTCGGCTATGGGTGTTACCAGGGGCTTATCCTGGCTATTGTGGCTGATAAAGATGTCCATCATAAGATTCCTGATCGACGATTCCCCGATTGTCTTTCTTGCGTTTCCAAGGGAAATGAATGGGTTCCCATCCTATCAAGGAAGATATTGCAGGGCAACCCCTACTCTGCCCCCTGACCAATCAGCACCAATCAGCCGAACGAATAGCCGACGCCGGGCCGGCAAGCTATGCCGTTCAGACACCTTCCTACCTGCTGCCGCGGCCCGACGCCTTTCCGGTCAAGCCCGTCGGCCCGGCCGATTTTGCGATCCCCGACAAGCCGCTTGCCTTCCGGCGGTTATCCTGTCCGCATTTTAGCGAATCTCAGCTTTCGATGCCCAGGATTTTGCGGACGTCGGCGACGAAGCGGTCTCTGTTTGTCTCGTAGTTGCGGGGGTCCTTGATCGGGGTGTATTTTTTGTTGAGCCAGGTCTGCAGGGCGCCCCAGATGCGGCGCGGCGGGCTGCCCGGTTTGTGGGCGCCCCTGGCTTTGCTGAACAGTTCCAGGAAGTTGTCGTAGATCCTGGTCGTTTTCATCTGGTCCGGGTCGGCGTGATTGAGGAAGCGAGCCAGCAGGTGAAATTCTATCTCCTGAAGTTCGGGATTCAGTTCCAGGATCGCCGTCATGAGCGCCGGGTCGATGATCTTTTTGGTTTTGAACTTGCGGTAGGTCTGACTGGTGAAAATATCCGTCAGCTTTTCCGGGAGCGGCTTTTCCGGGTTGCTCAGGCCTTGGAAATATTGCTCGAACAGTTTGCTTCGGTGTTGCGAGCGGGTGTTGTAGATCAAAGCAAAACGCTGGAGTTCCTCGTGTTCGGCCTCTGGCCGCAAGGCATAGCCTTGTCGCAGGGTTTTGACGTCGGTCAATTGGAGGGTGATGTCCAGGTGGGAAAAATCGCCTTCCAGTCCAAAGTCCTTTTGTTTTTCACGAACGGCTTTCTGTAGTTGGCAGGTCTCCTTGAACAGGGTTTCCAGGTCGCGATGGTTTTGGGCCAGATCATCCGCCAGTTTATCGGCAATCTCTTCTCTGGTTTCGAAACCCGCGATCAGGTCCGGAAGGTGATCCGGCCAGGAATCGGCGGGGTCGATCAGGTGTTGGGCCTCCAGAATCGCGTCTTGAACTGCCTGCACTCTTTGTTTCATCGAGCCGCCGTCTTTAACCGAGCCGATACGAGGAACTTCCTGCCGGGCCAGGATAAGTTCCTCGCGCAGGTGCTCGGCGGCTTTTTCCCAGAAGCCATAGGCTTCCATTCGAGCGCGGAAGGTTCCCGTTGTCGCGTTGTTCAGCAGATTGCGCATCGATTCCCGAGTTTCTTGGGCCAGGTCATCCAGTTTCGGGCGGTGTTCTTGAATGATCGCCTCGTATTGTTTGCGATCAGCCGGCTCCAGGTCCCTGCCCCATCGCTTCAGCGCGCCCTTCAGATCTCTCTCGGTCGGTATGCAGCGCAATTCCCGGCACATAATCGTCAGGCGCAGCAACACTTCATCCGGGTTGCCGGTTTTTTTAGCTGATTCCAGTTTATCGGTGTAGTGTTCGGTCTGAAGATCCACGTACTCACAGCAAACCAGGCGGCGCATTTTGCGGCGGGCAATGATATCGACACAGGCAAAAAGATCCTCATCTTCCGCGGCCAGGAAAGAGGGGAGATCGTTGAATAGATCTTCCAATTCACTGCCGATGCGCTCCCGCTGGTTTTCGAGAATTTCGGCTTGATCATAGACCTTTTTGAGCTGGGTTTCGCGTTCACGGGTATCGGGCCAGGCCGCTTGCAAGCGCGCGAACCAGGCCATGTCCTCCATGGCGGCCGGCTTGATCGCCGCCGAAAGGTCGCGATACAAAGCCAGGAGTTCGGCCAATCGCTCTTCGTCCGGTTCTTCCAACGCATCGTCGCTCATGACGTCCTGATACCTGGTTTCCAAATCGGCTGCATCAGCCTCCTGTTTGGCCGACAGATACTCACGGCGGGCGCGACCATCGGCCTGATCGAGGCTTTTGGCAGTTTCAGCCAGGTAGGCTTCATGTTCATCGGAAACAGTGAGAGAAGGATTGTTCTTTCGCCAAAGTTGAAGCTCGGCCAGGGCCTCTTCCAGCAGTTGAAACAGTGCCAAGCGGTTGGTCCACACCCAGTTTTTGCCGCTCTTGAAACCGACACCGGTCATCAGACCGATTGCCTTTTCCGCCTTCAAGGAGATATGGACTTCCCCATCCCTCACGGTGCTGTCTTCGATCCTGCGACGAATCCCGTTGATCAGTAGGGTCAACTCGTCCATATCCTTCCTGGCGGGATTATTTTGGTTTGCTCGGAGACGAAGCAGATGATCTTTAAAGGGTTGCGCCTTGTAATCACGCTGGATCTGCTCGAAAGGACGATGTTGAATCTTCAACCAGTAGCGAAACAATTCAGTCAGGGGTTGGTCGTAGACGTGTTCACCCGCCGGCATTTCGAACCCATACCAATGGCGATGCCTGTCGGCTTGTCTCTGTTGGCGCCGATAGTTCGTTTCAGTGATTCGATCGGCGCGTCGATACAAAGTCTCGGCGCTGTTGGCCAGCTCAACGAATAAGGGTTTCAAGCCCTGCTTCAATGCTTCCCTGCTACCCTTGAAGTAAGAGTATTTGAGGAAGAATTTTGCTTCCTTGTAGTGGGGGTGCTTCGGCAAATCCAGTACCTTGAGGACGCGCAGCAGGCGGAAATGGAGTTGAGAGGGTGTATACAACTCTTCACTGAGGATATTGAGGGACGCTGTTTTTTCTTTGAAAAGCGTAGCCAGGTCAAGGGTTCCCTGGATATTATCCTTGAGGTTACGAACATCTTGGAAAACATTGATCTTATTCAACTCGGGAACCTGCCGGCGCTCCAACATTTGCCGCAATCGGATAAATACACGCCGGTTGCGATGATCCAGGTTCCTTTCACCCATTTTCAGGGACTGAAAGGTCTGGAAAGCCAGCGGCGGCGCCAACTCGAGGGCAAACTCGAAATCGAAGGGGAAGCGGTACTTGCGGCCTTCATGTTCAAGATGTAAGTAGATGAGATTGCTTTCTCGACGCTCCAAGTCATTGGTTTCGATGCCTTGATTGTCCACGATCTGCTTTTGGTATCTATTGAGGATAGACAGGATATCGACCATCAATTCGATATAACCCTGGCTGGCCCTTTCCCTGAAGTGCTCGGTCTTTTTGAATGTCTCATCAACTTTGAGATCTCGGGGATCCAAAAACAGCCAGTCCCCATCTATCTCCGGTTTGTAGGGATCGGGGCGATGCCTGATACCATCTTTCGGGGCAGCCTGATCCCAGGGCTGTTGATCCGGGTTCAACTCGGGCTTTGGAGGATTTGAAGGCATGTGTGATTCCTATCTGGGATGATCGAACCCATGCATGGATGGAATAACGGTGGGTAGGGATTCGGAAAGCGAATACAACCTCTCCTACCTCTTAATGCGGATTTCAGTTGCGAAAAAGCTCAAAAAATGGAACGGTGTCAACATTTATCGGTTGGACGCGGACAGAGGGCAACGCCCACGGCCTGTCCGACTTTACTTCATTCCCAGCTTTTTGTTTTCCTCTAAAAGAGAAAGGGCCTCTTTGATTCGCCGCTCCCTTGTTTCCTTCTTTTTTGCTGAGACCAACCAACCGACATATTGTTTCCTGTAGCCGGGCGCAAGATTTTCGAAGTTCGCCCATGCCATTTGATTTTCCCTAAGCACCTCTTCTATCTCTTTCGGAAGGTCTATTTCCAACACTGCCTTTTTCCGGATGAATTCCTCGCTATAGGCCTCTCTTCGATTGAATACGGCCAGGCCTATATCTGTCATCCTGCCGTCTTCAATCATCTTTTTTGCGTACTTTATGTTGAGAGGCGACCATTTGCTGTTTTTCTTTCTAGGTGTGAATCTGTGCATATATGTTTCTTCGTCTATTTTTTTCTTGATGCCGTCAATCCACCCGAAACAAATCGCTTCCTCTACTGACTCCTGGTATGTGATGCTTGGTTTACCCGTAGCTTTTTTATAATAGACAAGCCATATCTCTTTTTTGTTTCTATGGTTTTTATTCAGCCATGAACGCCAATCTTCTCGGGTCATAGCAGAAACTTTTTCCACGATGGACCTCACACAATAATTTCACAAGTCTTGTTACACGCTCGATTACCTGGCTTTCTCGATCCCTACCGATACGGCTGCCATGCCTGGCAAACCCTGTCCATGAGAACCTTTTCCCACTTGCAGGGTTGACCATCGATGGAACCAGGAGCCCGGCCGCACTTCTTATCGATAGAATTAGGTGGAGGGTTTTTTGCGCCGAAGGTACTGGACATAATAACCCGAGGCAACGAACTCTGATTCCAAGAAGGAAATCAGCGGCTTCCTATGGATCCCTTTGATCCAGATGGGCGCCGCCGGCGTTCCTCCATGGTGAAAGGGTTCGGCGGCATCTTAACCTTTCCAAATGGCGGCGTCGATGATGGACCAGAGATGGATCAACCACCCCAGGAAGAAAAACCACATGACGCCGGCCAACACAAACATGATAATGGCGATCAGAAGACGCCCCTGAACCAGTTGGCCCAATCCGGGGATGAAAAAACTGCATATGGCGGCAAGTACATTACCGGCAGATCCTTGACCTGGCATAACAAACTCCAAATACGATATATGAACCGCCCCCGATTATGACATACGCAAGGCCGGTATGGGAAGTTTTCCAGAGCAGTTCTGCTGTACGAAGATCAACGCTGACCATTGGTTGGGACCACGTTCACCCGCTTCTCCGGTAGAGCCGGGTCTTGCGGTCCCAAGCGGCGCGTGTGCCACAGGGCCGCGTCGCGGGCCTGTTGTGCCGCGTTGGGCGCTGGTTCGGCCGGCGGATAGTTGTCCATTGCGCGGTAGGGGAGGGGTTCCACGGTATCGGGGTAGGCCGTGTACAGATCCATATCCTTACAATAGCCGTCGGCGTGCAAAACCAGGGTGCGTGTCCAACCCGGCTTCAGCGACGGCAGCGCGGTTGCATCGAAACTCAGGGCGATCTCCTCGCCGCGTCCGAAAATGACGAAGCGGTCGTCGACTGCATACAGCAAAGGCGTCACATCGCCCATTCGGGTGTAGTTGCCCGCCATGATTCGGAACGGCACGCCCTTGTCCAGCCGGTGGTAGTCATAAAGGGTCGGCTCGCGGCCGTCAGGCGAGAACTCGCGGGGAAAACCCAGGTAGCGCAAGTCGGCCGAACTCGGGGAGAGCGTGTGTTTGACCAGGCGCTCGTCCACCAGGTCCGGCGCGGCGAAGATCTGGTCCCAGGAAATGCGCATATTGGTGCGAATGCGGAAGCGCGGATGGGTGTGGAGGTCCAGTTCGTCCAGGTCGAAGGTCATCATGCGCGGGAAACCGGCCGGAAAACCCATGTCGGCCACGTGAACGCGCCAACCGCCGTTGCCGTCGGGAACCTCGATGCGCGGCCCCTGCATGGCGATACCCGCCTGCCATGCCGCGTAATTGATGTGGGAAAAGGTGTAACTGACCCAGCCGTGCAGGTAGAGCACCAGCCGGGCGTTTCGCTCCAGTCTGTCCAACTGTCCGCTGAAGTCCAGTTCCAGCCAGTGGTCCCTGGCGAAACCCTTGAACCGGGGATCGGGCGGCGGACTGACATAGCGGCGATCGACCGATAGGAGTTCGGCTCGGACATCCGTTCCTGCCGAGGTGCGCGCAACACCCGGGAATACGCGGGTCCCGTGAGCGCGGGGTTCCCCGGTGGGCATTGGTTCGCTGCCCTTGAACCGTTCGTCCGGGTAGAGCGTCCATTTGGCAGGATGGTCGTAGGCGATCAGACGTGCGTAATCCAGGTAGGTAACCTCTTCCAGCGGCTCCGCAATGCGAATCTCATAGCGGCCGCCCTTTTCCTGGATCAGTTCGGGCGGAATGCGGACGTGTTCGGAGGGATCGGGTTTTCCGTACTGTCCCGGCGCCGTGAAGAACCCGGAACCGCCCACCCCGAGAAAGTCGGTCACATAGGCGAATCGTTCACCGTCCCAGGTAAACAGAATCGGACACGAAGAGGGCTTGCGGACCATCTTGGCAATGCGCCATTGTTGACCCGAGGGTACTTCCAGTTCGCTTTGGAAGACGCCGTCCAGCCAGGAGAGGCGAACATAATCGGCGGCGCTTTGTCGACCCAATCCGAAATGGACGCGGCGCGGCGCGGAGCCCAGGTAACCCGTCGAGGAAGTCAAGCCCGCAACCTGAACCGATCCGCCGGCCTTGACCTCTACCAGCAGACCCATGGCCGTGGGATCGAGCCAACGGGTGGGCCCCTCACCGTCGGCGGGCAGCACGGTCAACCAGTTCCGATTCTCCAGGGAAGCCGCACGCCAGACCTGCGTCGGGGCGCCGGCGCGGGCGATCACCAGTTCCAGGGAGCCGTTACCGTCCAAATCGAGCGCAAGGGCGCCGCGAGCGCGCGGCAGTTCCGTCGGTTCGCCCAGCGGCGCGGGTTCCTCGAAGGCGCCCGTCCCCGTGTTCATCAAGACCTGATGCCGGTAGGTTTTGTCCTTGCCCGCGTCCAGAAGCACCAGGTCGTTATCACCGTCCAGGTCCAGGTCGGCGGCCAGCGCGCCATGGGCGCCGCCGAGACCTTTCACGCGGGCGGTGAAGCGCGCGTCCTCTGCAAAAGCGGCGGGTCCGTTGCACAGCAAGAGGCGCGGCGGTTGGGCCCCGCGAATAAGTAGCAGATCTTCACGACCGTTGCCGTCCAGATCGCTCAGCACCGCGCCGAGGCCCGCGCCGTCATCGGCCAGGTGCGGGAAGAGCGCCGTGGCGTCGCGGTAGTTACCCACGCGCTCGTTGAGGAAGAGGCGGTTGGGCGCTCCGTCATTGACCAGGTAGAGGTCCAGGTCGCGATCACTGTCGAAATCGAACGCGATCACCGCGGTGGTTGCGGCCTTACCGCCGTCAATTCCCGCTGTCGTCGCCATGTTCACGAAGCTGCCGTCGCCGTTGTTCCGCCACAGGTGGTTGGGAGCGCCTCGTTCATCGCCGGCCGCGTAGTTCGCCACGTAAAGGTCCAGATCGCCGTCATGATCGGCATCGGCCCAGGTGGCCCCGACGCTGATTTCGCTGCCGCCGGCCGTCCCGCTGACATCGGTGACATCGCTGAAACTGCCGTCGCCGTTATTGCGATAGAGCCGGTTGGGACCCCGGCAGGTGAGGTAGAGGTCCGGGTCACCGTCCCCGTCGTAGTCACCGAACCAGGCGCCGATCGCGTCGGCGCCGTCAATACCGGCATCGGCAATCCTCTGCCCGTCGGCGGCCGACAGCAGACCGCCGTTGCTCATACCGGTCAGGTAGAGAGCCAGGTTCCCATTACCCGCAATGTCGGCCGCCGCAAGGCCCGGGCCGAATGAAGTGTCGAGGCCGGGCGTTCCCGGCTTTGTCGTACTCGATTCGTCCAATCCCAATGAGGCGCCGATTTCCGTGTACTCGGGCAGGCCGTGGAGCGGGTTGTCGGGCGGCGGTGTTTCGAAGAAGCGGACCACCTCGGCGTAACGGCCCATCTCGCCGTATTTCATTCCCGAGACCACGCCTACCTTGGCCCGGCGCAGTAACTGAAAGCGCGCCATCAACGCCTGCGAGCCCTCGTGGTCGCCGGCGCGGCGCAGGAGCCTGCCCAAACTGTAGCAGGCCGATTCGTGGTGGGGGATTTTGTCCAGGGTCTTTTGCAGGTGCTTGCGCGCGGCCTCCACATCGCGTTCCTGTAGGAGGGAGCCCAGTTGATAGTGGGCATCGGCATCCTCGGGGTCAATCTCCAGCACCCTGCGATAGAGCGCTTCTGCCTCTTCCAAACGGCCCTGGTGGCGCAACAACATGCCCAGGGCGTAGTGGCCGTAGGGGTTTTCCGGCGCCCGTTCGATCACCCATTTCAACTCGCGTTCGGCTCCGGCGGGATCGTCTTGGGCGTTCAGCAGGGCAATGCCGTAATTCAAGCGGCCCAGCACCCAATCCGGGGCCAGGGCAACGACTTCTTCGAAGGAGCCGGCGGCCTCGCGGGGTTTGAACTGGTCCATCAGGGCAACGCCGCGGTTGAAGGGGACGATGATTTGATCTAACAGTTCGGACGAAAGGGCGGCGCCTGCCTCGGCTTTCGGCGGCGCCTGACGATCCTGGCCGCACGAGATGAGAAGAAGCAGGACGAGCGGTAAATAGAAAGTGGGGGTGCGCATGGTTACTCCTCGGTCATTTGAGTGATCGGGCCGGCCGGCGTTGAAAAAGGGATTTTGATCACGAGCCGGAATTCATAGATTCGTGCTATTATAACAGACCTGATTATCGGTTCATCTGTTCCGTGGAGGTTACCCGGAAAACCTGATTTCTCACTGGAATATTAAGTATGAACGGTTGCCGCTAAAGGATGAATAACATGAAGAACAAAGCCCTCCTTTTTGCTATTGCCGGCCTTCTTGTCGCGGGCGTTGCCGCGTGGTTCATATTGAGCCCCATTTTCTTTTCGAAGACTGTGCTTGCTTCACCCGATCGGCTCAGCGATGTAGTCGAGCGGAATGCCTTTACGGAAATCACCCGCGAGGCGGGTTTCACCCACGTCCATCAAAAACCCCAACTCGATGCCAAGGTCAATAATATTATGCCCTGGCTGGCCTCGGTCGGCTCAGCGGCGGCCGCCGGCGATTACGACAACGACGGTTGGATGGACCTCTATGTCACCAATTCACGGCGCGGTACACCGAACTTCCTCTACCGTAACAAGAGTGACGGCACCTTCGAGGAGGTTGCCGGGGCGGCGGGTCTCGCCGACGTCAACAATGAAAGCGGGATCAGTACCGATGCGGTTTGGGGCGATTACGACAACGACGGTCACGTGGACCTCTACGTGGTCAAATGGGGACGCGACCAGTTGTTCCGCAATAACGGCGACGGTAGTTTCAGTGATGTCACCGAACAGGCTTTCCCCGGCGGCATCAATCCCTGGGCCAACGGCTGTGCGGCGATCTGGTTCGATTTCACCGGTGATCAACACCTCGACCTCTACGTGGGCAACTATTTCGCGCCCCACGACCTGTGGCAACTCACCACGACCAACATCATGCACGACGATTTCGAGAAATCGCGCAACGCGGGCGGCAATTTCATGTACATCAACAACGGTGACGGCACCTTCCGCGAGGTAGCTGAAAAACTGGGTCTGGACGATACCGGCTGGACGCTGAGCATGGGCCACGGCGATATCAACAACGACGGACTCCAGGACATATACTCCGCCAATGACTTCGGCACGGACATGCTGTTCCTTAACCAGGGAGGAAGCCGCTTCGCCGACGTGACCGATCAGGTATTCGGGGGCGACACCAAAAAGGGAATGAATGTGGACCTGGGTGATTTCGACAACAACGGCTGGCTGGATATCTATGTCACCAACATCACCACCAAGGACTACCTGAAAGAAGGGAACATGCTGTGGCACAACGATGCCGCCGATGAAAGCGGTGTCCCCATCTTTCTCGACATCTCGGTGGAATCGGGAACCTTTGACGGCGGCTGGGGTTGGGGCGCCAAGTTCTTCGATTTCGACAACGACCGTGATCTGGACATCATTACCCTCAACGGCTTCATCACCGCCGGTCCCGAAAGCTATTGGTACGATCTCGCGTCCTGGACCGTAACCGGTGACGATGTCACCGACGCGACCGCATGGCCCACTATCGGCGACCGCAGTTTCTCGGGCAATGAGGCAGCGCGCTTGTTCCGCAACGACGGCGGTCACTACTTCCGCGAAATCGCCGAGGAGGCCGGGGTTGCCAATCGCATGGACGGTCGCGGCGCGGTGGTCTTCGATTACGACAATGACGGCGACCTGGACCTGTACATGGCGATCCAGGGCGGCGCCCCTGCCTTTTACCGCAACGACGTGGGCAACGCGCGGAACTGGCTGGCGCTCGACCTGACCGGAAACCCTGCCTCGGGATCGAACCGGGAGGGAATCGGCGCACGCGCCACGATTGTTACCGCTGGCGGCAATCAAATTCGCGAGCTTGACGGCGGCAACAGCTTTTGCGGTCAATCCGACCGGCGTCTCTACTTCGGGTTGGGCAATGATAAGCTCGTCAAAACCCTGGAAATACGCTGGCCCTCCGGCGGCGTTCAAGTCCTCGAGAATATCGAGGCCAACCAGATCTTGCGCGTGACCGAACCCGCGGATACTTTGAAGACCGCCTCGTTGATCCCCACAAAACGGGACTCGATGCCGGTCATACCCGAAGTTGTCAAGCCGGAAATCGACGCCGCCGAGGCTGAGGTTCTGCTGGCCGACCTCGAAAAACAAATTCAAGCCGCTCCTAATGACGTGGTCATTGCCAGCCGCTACCGGCAGACCAGTGTGGCCGCTCACGCATACGACCGCTCGGTGGCGTTCTTCGAACAAATGGTGGCGGCCCGCCCTGAGAACCGTTACCTTCGCCTTCAGTTGTCAGGAGCCTATATCGACAAACTGCCCACCTGCGGCGGTGTGGCCGCTGTCGTCTCCAAGGGAACTCTGGCGCGCAAGGCGCTCGACCAACTGGACGTTCTGTTGAAACACGATTCGAACTGGTGGCCGGCGCGCTATTCGCGGGCGATGAATCACCTGCACTGGCCCCGTGCGCTACGCCACAGCGATGATGCAGCCGCTGACGCCCGCGCCATGATCGAGATCCAGAAGAATGTGTCAAAGCGCTCCTTCCATGTCCGCGCCCATGTGATTCTGGGCGATGCCCTGGCCAAAGACGGCGATGTCGAGGCCGCCCGTAAGGCCTGGCAGGAAGGCATGCGTCTCTATCCCGACCATCCGGGCCTGCGCGAGCGCGTTGCGTTACAACCGAACAAGATACGCGATTTCATCGAAGACAAACGCAATTTGGAGGAAAACATCGACACCGATTTCTCCTTTCTTGTTGCGCCTTAACCGGAACGGCAAAAAGCAGAAACCCAATAGCAACCTGGTAGCGCTATGGGCTGCCAGGTCTGGTCAGGGTTTCGTCAAAGCCACACATGAGTTTCTGACAACCCCGGGAGAGTGGACTCAATTCTTCCCGGAAAGGCCTAAGGGCCGGCCTCTGATCCTCGATTCTTCCCCAGGAAGAACAATATTTGTAAAGTCGCACTCGCTTAACTTAAGCGCATTGGGCAAAATTCTGCGTCGACCCTGTCACTATGTCTGATTACCCCGTAAAGAAGGGAGGGCCCACGATTTCATGGTCGTGCGGGCTCTTAATCTTGTAACGTAAACAAGGGCAAAACAGGCTCTTTTTTAAAGCAATATCCAGTGCATCGCAACTCGCGATAAATAATTGGGTTACAACCCTCAACATTTTCGTACATATTGATCGGGCTGAAAAATTGCCAACCGGCCCATAGATGGAATAAAGGATTTTCCAGAATGACGCTTCGTCCGAAACTTGTCTGGTCCGCGATGGTCGGCCTTACACTTTTGTTACTGCTTGTCCTCTTGCTAACCGGTGATCGGAAAAATGAAACCGGCCCGGCCGACACATCGACCGAGGAAACGCTTGCTGAAAACCCTGCAATCGACTCGGATTCTACCGAGAACCCCGTTCCAACTCGCCAATCATCGACCGAATCGGTCGGCAGCCGGCCCCAGAAAAGCGACGAGGCAGAACCGTTGACCGACACGGAGACCGGCATCGCTGTCTTCGGTCGGGTTCTTCAGGACGGCCTTCCTGTCGCCGGCGCCGCGGTCTTGTTTCGCCGAGACGCCGATGAAGAGACCGCGAAAGCTGTTTCCGACGCCGACGGTCGCTATCGCCTCATCTGTCCGAGATCCGGCTCGTGGCATTATCATGCTTTTTCCGAGGGTCTTTCCTCGATCCAGGGAAACGGTCTCCAAGGCGAACTCTTTTTGAACCCTGAAGACAGCGAGGTGGGTCCGGTCGATATCTCGCTCTACCCGGCGCTCGATTTGACCCTACGGGTGATCAGCGCGGACACCGGCGAGCCCGTTGCGGGCGCCTCTATCGAGACAACTGCCCCCTTGTCCATCGCTGTGAACACGGACAAGGACGGTCGCGCCCTGCTGGTGCTGGGGCGCTCCCTTTGGCGGTTCTCCGTCAGTGCCGGGGGATTTATGAAAACGGTTCGCCTGGTCGATTTGAACCACGGCGACAGCCGCGAACTGGTCGTGGCCTTGAAGCGTGGCGGCGCTTATTTCGGCAGGGTTGTCGACGCGGCCGACGGCAAGCCTCTGGCCGGTGTATCGGTCCGGGAATTTGGAAGGGGAGGCGGTCGGACCGTCAGCGACAAAAGCGGCATGTGGCGTATGGAAGGTGTCGACCCCGGCAAGTTCGCTACGCTGGAATTTTCCCTGGCCGGTTACCAAAAGAAAGACCTGAACAATCTGTCCATTCCGCCGGGAACTTGGGAACGGAGGATCGATGTCGGCCTGGTGCTTAGGGCGGAATCCAGTCGCAACGTGGTCGGCCGGGTGGTGAACCCGGCAAAGGAACCCGTTGCCGATGCGCGCGTGGTGCTGGTTTCCGGCGGAGCAATCAAAGAAACTCGTAGCGATGAAAACGGCGACTTTCTCTTTCCCGACGTGCCCAATACCCAAAAACCCGGTCAGTTGATTGCCCTTTCACCGGACTTTGCCCCGGCGGTCAAACGCATTCCCAGACAAAAGCGAGGTGAATCGACGGTCAAGGCCGTGTTGAAATTGACGCCCCCTCATCAGGCCTACGGCAGGGTGGTGGACCATACCGATCAACCCTTGGAAGGCGTGCGCGTTCAGGTAGATGTGGGTTTCCCGGAGAGTAATGAGGCCCTAAACGAGGTGCAGGGGGGCATGGCCGAGGGCCCGTTCATTTCCTTGACCGCCGGGACCGATGCCGACGGTTATTTCCTGTTGGACAAATTACCCGCGCGGGTCGATCTTCATTTCGAAAAAGCCGGCTGGGCGCCGGTCAAGAAAACGGTAAAGGGCGGCGCCGAGGACATGCTGGTGGTGATGCAGGGCGCGCGTTTTATCGAGGCGGTTGTGGTCGATGAGGACACGGGCCGGCCCCTCCCCAGGTTTACGGTGCGATCCCAAAGCGCCGATTATGAGGCGGATTTGTTGTTCTACTACGGCTCCGACGAGATCATGATGGATAACCCGGAAGGCCGCTTCACCTTGGGACCCATGAACACCACCGCCAGGACCCTTAGAATTGCCGCGGAGGGTTATCAAGCGCGGGTGTTCAAAGACATCGAACCCGCCTTGCCCGGTGAAAGGAAGCCGCTCCGTTTTGAGCTGAAACGCGGCGGGTTGACCCTGAACGGGAAGTTGGTCGATGATACGGGGCGCTCCCTTGGCGGAGTGAAACTGCCGGTTTCCCTGTTCAACCAGAGCGCGTCGGCGCACGGTCGCAAGACATCGTTTCAGATCCATCACCAGGCTTTTCGGGCGATTCCCGGTATGTACGGCGTGATGGACCAATGGACGATCGAGACGCAAACGGACGGTCGCTTCAGACTGGAAAACCTGCCCGGGGATAAATACCTGACCTTGGAGGTCAATCATCCCGGCCTGGTTCGCGGCTATCTTTTCGCGTTGTTGTCCGTAATCGACGACGAGGAGGTGGTTTTCACCGTCCCACGCGGGAGCAGCCTGGCCATGGAGGTCAATCGGGAAACCTATCCCAACGCCGATCATGTGCGCGTCTACTTCGCGGGTCGCGATCAAATCATCGGCAAGTTGGACCTGTTTAGGGGCGAGACGGGCGCCGAACTGAATCTGCGTCAAATGCTGCCGAGCGATTACAGCGTGCACCTCATGGGCAGGTCAACGGAGACCGGCAGCGTGGAAATCTTGGAAACCCAACCGGCTGTTTTGAATGCGGGCGAAGAAACACGGGTCCGATTCGGCTTCGAGGAAACCGTGTCGCTGACGGGCCGGGCCCTGGTCGATAACCGGCCGCCGAGGGTCGGACTTCTGGTTTTGACGCCTGCCGGCTCGAATCAATCCACTCGGATTCTCAGCGCGGATTTGGAGCCGGACGGTCGATTCAACTTCCCGCGTATCTATCCGGGAACCTATCAGCTCATCCTGGCCAGGAGGCCGCCGCAAGGGTACGGTGATGTGGATGATGTGGTGTTTTATCATGGTAATCGGGTCCAATTGACCGTGGAAGGTTCGTCGGTCAACCAGACCTTTCATTTTGCCTCATTGCCCACCATTGCCGGCAGGCATTCAACAGGAAGTCAGGAGCGTCAGGTCACGCTGGACGGCCGCACTACCGAAACCGGCTACAGGGTAGTCGCTGAGCTGGGTTCCGACGGAAATTTCAGCCTTCCCATGATCCCGCCCGGAAACTACCGGCTGTATCGAGGCAAGCGCTCGATCAGACCGGAAAATCTGCTGATAGACCGGATCGTCATTACGGCAGACGGCGGCGATGTCAACCTGGGAGAACTATAGACTCCCGGGTGCTGTAATCCCGTGTTGACAGTGTTTACCGGCAGATGTTTTGTAAAAAATTTCCGGGACTCTCGGATTTTCGGGTAGAATTCTTGTATCGAGACTGAGGGAAGTCGCCCGTCTGCCATGGTTTTTAAAAAGAAGAAGAAACACCCACAAGTTGCCGACCCGCAAGAGGTTCGGGTTATTTTTAGTCGCCTCATCGACAACGCTCGTTCGTTGGAATTCAAGCTGGGCAGCAACGGCTTACGCGCTCGCCTCATGGACGATGACGAGGAATCGATCTTTGTCGAATTCTCCGGCGAGGACCGGGAAAAGTACGAAATTCGCGCCGGGCAATCCGTGGGTATGTCCTTTTATTACGAGGGCAAGGAATACTACGGCAGCCTGACCGTCATGGGCGCCGGCAAGTTGGAAGGCAAGGAAGCCCTGCGCTTTGTCTATCCGTTGGGCTTGAATATCAACGACGATTTCGGCCTGACCGAGCTGAACCTGGCCCCGCGACCCGAGCTTTTGTACACATCCATGTTCAACGATTTTTGCGAGGGCCGCCTGGTCAATATCGGGCCGGTGGGCGCGGATATCACCTCTGAAATGACCGGGAAGATCGGCCAATACCTGATGGTGGACAAGGAAACCACCCTGGGTTTCGAACTGGAGCCCGGTTTCAAGATTTCGGCAGCCGGACGCGTGCTCTACATCAACAACGTGGGCGAGGAGTTGATCGGCGTCAAATTCACGAACCTGGATGCCGAAACGGAAAAACGACTGGCCGAATGGATCGCCGAAAAACAGGCCTTCAAGAAAAACGGCGATCGCGCCTTCCTCAAGGATCGCGGGGTAGGCAAAAAACCGGTCAAGAGACAAGTGGAGCGCGCCGGCAACAAAGCACCGATCCTGGCCTATGACTACAAAACGGTCTTACACCAGGGCGAGCCCTGGATTCTGGTTCTGGCCAGGGATGAAGAAATCTTGCAACGGATCGGCAAGGTACTGCAGCGCAAGTACGGGGTGCTGATCTCCAAGGGCCGCTACACCAATGTCCAGAAGATTATCGATTATTATCGCCCTTGCCTTATTCTGGTTTACGAGACCCTGGATACCATTTCCGGGTTCGACCTGGCCAAAACCATTTCCTCCGAGAACGACGGCGCCATTCCGCTGGCCATGCTGGGCAACGAGGAGGATGTAGAGGCGAAGCGGGAACGGGCCCGCTCCTTCAAAGCCGTCAATTACCTGCCGGTCGAACCGTTTCATCCCCTGGGTTTTTTCAAGAAGATCGAAGAAATGATGAAGGTGATCTTCATGAAGATGAAGGTGACGCAACGGGCTGCCGCCAAAAAGGCCGCCGAAGAAGAGGCCAAAGCCAGGGCAGGGGAGGGGACCGCACCCCCGGATACAGCCGAGAGCGACCCCAACGGAGCCTCTTCCGACCGGGAAACCGATCGAACCCCCGAGACCGTGGACAGCTCCTCTTGACCCCGATGCCCTGGTATGCAAATCGAGAGATAGAGTTGTCCTGCAAAATCCTTAACCCGCAACCATCGCACCTGTTATGATTGGTTCGGAGGCTCCCATGAAGAGACCCGTCCCGATCGACATTTCCAACTTCAGAAAACTGCGCGAGGGCAATTTTTACTACGTGGATAAATCCCTTCTGGTCGCGGATGTGGTGCGTAGCGGGGCCGAGGTCATCTTACTGCCGCGTCCCAGGCGTTTCGGCAAAACGATCAACCTGTCCATGCTGCACCATTTCTTCGATCGAAGTTCCGAAGATTCCGCCTCCTTGTTTCATGGACTTGCCGTTTCCCGACAGGCCGATATCATGGCCCATTGTGGACAATATCCCACTGTATTTCTTAGCTTTAAGGATGTCAAGGTTACCGATTTCGAAACCTGTTATGACCGTCTTGCCTCCAGCCTGGCGCGTTTATATCGACAGCACGAGGAAACCATTGCTCAAGCAGATCCCAGGGGCCTGGACAAGCGGATGGTTGAGGATATCCTGAACGGAACCGCCAAAACCGCTCACTTGCAAGATGCGCTTTCGTTGCTTACCGAGTTGTTGTATCGGGCTTGCGGCAAAAAGGTCATGGTGTTGATTGACGAATACGACACGCCCATCTATGCCGGCTACCGCTACAACTATTACGATGAAATCGTGGCTTTTATGCGCGACCTGCTGTGCGGGGCTCTGAAAGACAATGACTACCTGCAAAAAGGCGTCATGACCGGCATTCTGCGCATCGCAAAGGAATCTATTTTTTCCGGTCTCAACAATCTGGATGTGCACACCCTGCTGGACGAACCCTATGCGCAACATTTCGGCTTTACTTCGAATGAGGTGGCTGAGGTGCTCCACGATGCCGGCTTGGACGATCGCTTGGAAGAGGTCAAGAACTGGTACAACGGTTATCGTTTCGGAAGCCATACCATCTACAACCCCTGGTCCATCATGAACCTGGCGGCCAATCCGGGGGCGGCTTGTCGACCCTATTGGGTCAACACCAGCGATAACCAGTTGATTCACGATCTGGTCACCGGCAATAACGCCATCCCCCGCGAAGCCCTGGAAACCCTGATGCAAGATGAGACCGTGGAGGAAGTGCTGGAAACCAATATGGTATTGAACCGCTTGAACTCCCGATCCATTTGGGCCATGCTCACCTTCAGCGGCTACCTGAAACCCACGGAAACCACCATTGCCAACGGACGATTTGTGTGTAAGCTGACCATTCCCAACTTGGAAGTGCGCAATTTTTATGAGGATACGGTTACCGGTTGGATCGAGGAACAAGTGGGCTCGATGGGTTTGAAACCCCTGACCGAAGCTCTCCTGGCCGAGGACATTCCCCGTCTCTCAGATTTATTCGGCAATATGGTCAAAGGCGTGTTGAGTTATCACGATACCGGCGGCGAAGAACCGGAACGTGTTTATCACCCCTTTTTGCTGGGCATGCTGATTGCTCTTCGCGAAAACTACCGGGTGCAAAGCAACCGGGAGTCCGGCCATGGACGCTACGACGTATTGGTGACGCCCGAGGATAAAACTAAAACCGGCTTCATCTTCGAGTTCAAGACATGTGGCGACAAAACGCCGGAAGAGGCCGCATCCGCCGCCTTGCAGCAGATCCAAACCCAGGGCTATGCACATGAATTATGGGAAGCCGGTTTAAAAAAAGCCAGGGCGATCGCTGTCGCCGTGAGCGGTAAGCGTACCTACTTGAACAGTGTCGTCCTGAAGCCGTAAAAGCGGAACCCTACGCCAACTTCTCAATAAGTTCGGGCAGGGTCAAACCACTGTGAGCTCCGAAATAAAAGCAACCAATCGGGCAAGGCGGGCCTGCTGAAGGATAAAAATGCCCATCACCGCGCTCGGGACATTCATTGCAGACTTGAAAAATGGACTCCCCGAGCTCGGGCACAACCTATTGACGCGAAAAACGGACCCACCGCGCGCGGCGACAATGTTTTCAGTTTTCACTTTACGTTCCTCAGAGGCCCGCTAAAGATTTTCTCACGCAACCTAACCGAAAATGTCAACGTACCATGATCAGTCCGCCTGAACTGTTACGCTTTAATTCAAGAGGGCATCCGCCCGCTTGGAGGAATCATCAATTCCCCATTTTCTTTTGTCCGACATTCGCTACAATGGATGCCTACGTCTCGGACAAACACGCTTAGGAGGCGGTTTCATGTTACTCAAAGGCTTGTGCCTTATCACCATGACGGCATTACTACCAGTTTCTGCCGCGGATTGGCTCCAGTTTCGCGGGCCCAATCGCGACGGTGTCGCCATTGAAAAAGGGCTTTTACGCGCCTGGCCGGAGGGCGGTCCCAAGGAGTTCTGGCGGGTACCCGTCGGCGCCGCGTTTTCCGCGATTTCGGTGGAGGGCGACAAGCTCTACACCATGGACAGCGACGACGCCGGCGAATATGTCCTTTGCGCCGATGCTAAAACCGGCAAAACCATCTGGCGCACCGAACTGGATGCCCTGTTCACCAACAATTTCGGCAACGGCCCCCGCTCCACGCCCACCGTTGAAGGCGACACGGTTTACGCCCTGGCTTCTCGCGGCACCCTGGCCGCTGTCAACAAAGCCGACGGTTCCCTGATCTGGAAGACGGACATCAAGACCTTCGGCAGTGAGATCCCCACCTGGGCTTTTTGCGCCGCGCCCTTGATCGTGGATGATCAATTGATCCTGGAAACAGGTGGTAAAGACGGCAAGAACCTGGTCTCGTTCAACAAGAAAAACGGTGAGGTGAACTGGACGGCGAGTAACGACGACCAGGCCTACAGTTCGCCCGTCCTGATGGAACTGGGCGGCATCCGCCACATCGTGGCCCTGTCCAAGGAACATATCGCCGGCTTTACCTTGGACGGCAAGGAAATGTGGAAGCAAGCCTTCGTCCAGGAACTGGGCATTAAACCCGCGCCGCCCCTGATTATCGAGGGCGACAAGATCTTTGTTTCCGCCTCCTACGACGCGGGCGCCAAGTTGGTTCAGCTCAAGGCGTCCGGCGGGGAGATCCAATCGGAAAGTCTTTGGGAAGCCAAGGTCATGAACAATCACTTCAACGGTTCGGTGGCCCAGGGCCGGATCATCTACGGCTTCCATAAAGCAACCTTCAAATGCATGGATGTGGTCACCCAGGAACAAAAATGGGTTAAACGCGGACTGGGCAAAGGCTCGTTGATCATGAGCGACGGTTTGCTGTTCGTGATGGGCGAACGCGGCCGGCTGGTTTTGGTGGAAGCCACGCCCAAGGCCTACACCGAAAAAGGTTCCATGCAGGTGCTGACCGGCCGCTGCTGGACCCAACCCACGCTTTCCAACGGCGTCCTCTATGTACGCAACAATAAAGAAATGGTCGCCCTGAAGGTGAAGTAAGGAGGAGAGAACATGCAAGCCACACTGATGCTTCTTTTAATGCTGTCGGCGCCGACTCCTTTTTCGGACGCGCCCTCAGTCGAGGAAGCGGCAAATAACTATCTGAAGGCCGTGGGCGGCGCCCAAAAGCAGGCCTCGATTTCTACTCTGAAACTGACCGGAATGTATGTCTATAACGGCATCGAGCATCCCATGGTCATCCATCGCAAACGCGACGACAAGGTGCGCTTCGATATCCAGGGCCTGAACCGGTTCGGTACGCAGTTCAGTCCGGAGATCAAGGTGGTCCGCGCCTACAACGGCAAGGAAGCCTGGGGCATGGGCGAGAGCCGCCAATCGAAGGGAGCTTACGCCCTACCCGCCGAGGCCGCGGCAACACTGAAGAACGAAGCCCCTTTCGAATGTCCGTTGGTGGATTACAAGAAGAAAGGTCACAAGCTCCTCATGGTCGGTTCCGCCGACGTGGACGGCGCCGATACCTGGCATTTGGAAGTAACCCTTGCCGGGGGCGGCAAACAACACTGGTACCTGAACAAAAAAACCTGGTTGCCCGCCAAGATGGCGGTCGAAGGCGCGGGCGGACGCTTTGCGCCGGGTTCCTGGATTTTCGATGAATGGCGCAAGGTAGACGGCATCATGATCGCCCATTTCGTTTTCATGGAAGAGGGCATCTTCAGCCGCGAGTACTTCATTGAGAAGGTGGAAGTCAACCCAACCGTTCAGGACAGCGTATTCAATAAGCCCGCGAGTTGATTCTGAGTTTATGCCATGAAACTCGATGATCCCGGGCGTGAATGCTCGGGATCTTCCCGGTTTTTTCCTTTTTAGAGTCTTCGGAGGGCGACAAGACACGCCTGCAAACATGATAAGCCAGGCTATGGGGTATTCCCGTGAGCGCCGGCGTCTCGCCGTTCTGTTATCAGGAGGAGAACAATCGCGCAGCCTGGGGGAAGCCCAACTGGTAGCGCCGGGGGTTGAGCATTTTCCTGCCTCCGAGTCACGCTCTTTTCGGAAGAAACCTGGAAACTCTCACCGAATGTTCAACTTCAACAGCCGCGGCTCCTCCTTCGATTCCAAGGCATAGCATTGGGTATTTCCTATCGTTATCACATCGAAATCAATCGGTAAATGAATCTTCCCTGCCAAGCTGCCCGAAACATACCTTTCCCAAAGTTGGGTCTCAATCCCGATGGAACGTAACAACCAAATGTCGGTGTCATCCGTAATCATGCGTATCGCAGGGGGATAGTACTTAGGGGGAGGAATCCTTCGGGCCTGTCCTAACCAACTTGCCGCGTTAACTTTTTCATTTTGCAGGCCTGGGAAAAATCTGTTGAGCCATTTTTTGACGGCCGGCTTGGTGACTGCATACTTCTTGCTTTCAAAGCCCCAACCATAGCCTAACTTACCATTTTTTCCTTGATACATTACTATAGAACTGCCTTTCTCTATGTAGGTCAAGGTTCCGTCTCCCATCACCGACCACAGGTCACGTTCTGAGTATGGTCGGGGAATCGTATAAGAGGCGCCGTGAGGGTTCTTTAATTTAGTTTTGAGGCCAAGTTTTACATCCCGAATTTTTCTTTTTTCCCCAGGAACAAGGGAGTACAACTGGTCCACGGGCTGTAACCACCCCCCACCTTGAACAAAAACACGTCCACCACCGGCATCGACCCTTGCAGATAGGATGAACATGTCTAATTTCAACGTTTTGATAAGCTGACCGTTGAAATTAAATTGCATAATTTTAGGCGGCGATCGGTCCAGGACCCATACCGAATTACTGTCTATGGCGATACTACATCCAAGGCTAATTTCTGACGGCCCATGACCAAATTGCCCCCAAGCCGCCAATTGAACTCCTTTTGAGTTGTAGATTCGCACATAGGGCGTCGACTTTGCCAATAGCGCGACAACCTCTTTTTCAGCATCCATGGTTTGAATATCAAAAGCATCTTCAAGGAACACCGTTGTCTCAAAGGATAGTTCCTTGTTTTGAAAGAAGATGAGAAAAAAGAGTAGGCAATTCATCATTACGTCGATAACAGCGCCTGCGATCTAATGAAATTCCTTTGTTTCATCCTACCGCTCCCATGGCATCATCGGCACACAATCAGCGACTTCTCCGGTAGCTACCTCGATGGTGCAGCATAGCGGTAACGGCCAACCGCCAATATTATAGAGGCCGCATCGCAATTCGTGCTTGTTTTCAAAGGCCGAGATGGGTAACGCTAAAGCTAAAACCAAAATAGAAAGAGTGAAAAATTCTCGCATAAAAAACTCCTCAAAGTGTCATTGTTTGTTGACTGATTTCAACCCGGCTGAAACGAAAAAGTCATCATCTTCTCGGCTTTCCACAAAGAAGGCGCGCCCAGCTTTAAATCCGATAATTTGGTAATGAGACGGCGCCATCATTGTGCCGGTCTGCTTTTTCTTGTCATATCTTTCCCAAAGTTGATGTTCTCTCTGGTAGCCTCTCTGTATCCACAGCTTTCCCCCCTCCGCAATCAAGTCGAGAACAGGGGGATAATGCCGTGGAGGAATTAAATCAGCAGCCAATTTACGCCATCCTCTTGTTGGAAATGAAATATTTTTTCCTGTCCGAGGCAGAGTTCGATTAAGCCAAAGATCAAAACTGGATTTTGTGACCTGATATTCTTCCGGTTTAAAGGGCAGAGTCTCTATCACAGACCCATCAAAATTCAGGAATAGGAAGGCCCGATCATTTTTTGAGTAATAAGCGATTTTACCATCGTCTAAAACGATCCAATGATCTCTATGCGCAAATGGAGAAGGGATTGTCAGCGGCGGCATGCCGTTAGCGGTTAATGTCTCGGTCTTTCCCAAATCAATCGATCTAACTCTGCTCACAGCCTTTCCATCAAACCTGAGGAGAGTATTGTCCGGTGTAAACCAACCGCCGTCTTGGATAAAAACATTGCCTTGACCGGCTTCCATACGAACCACATGTCGGCAGTCTAGTCTGACTTCCCTTATGAAAACTCCTGAAAGAGAAAAAACCACAACCTTGTTAGGTATTTTGTTCAAAACCCAGATGCTATCGTCAATAATTGCAACGTCCTTCACGTTAGTAAAGTCACCAGGTCCTTGTCCTCTTCTACCCCACTTTCGTAAAAGCTGACCTTTCTGGTCGAAAAGCCGAACATTTGGCGAGATTTTCAGGGCCAACACAATGATTTTACCTTGGGAGTCAAAACCCTGCAACCCGTAAACCCCGGGTATATCCAGCACTGGATCGCCGGCAATCTCTAGATCCAATGATACTAGCACCAGTAAAAGAGATGGAATCATGCTGTTGATCCTAATAGTTTTTTCGAGAGATTTTTCTGGCGTGACGAAACTCTCACCCGAAACCTGCTCATCGTTTGCAAACCAGGTGGGAATGTTTATAGGCCCATTTGTATATGGACAGCATTGAATTTGCCTACATGGCGAACCATACCAAGTATTCCCAAATCCTTGATCACGTCAGATGAAAGAGCGACTTGAAAGAAAAACAAGAAAGAGCCTGTCATCAACCCAAAAACTAAGGCTAGTGGCTTTTTTCTTAGGCTTGGAATGCATTCACAAGTTATTTGGTTCGGCATTAAAACCTAATACTCGGTCCAACAGTTCAAGATTTTTCCTGTGCTGTTAATTACCTGACAACAAATACCAGAACCATTTAAATCACAGTCGATGTAAGGGATTTCCGGCTCCTCTTCAACTTTATCCATAGCAATAGTGGCTGCTGCATAGACTGAAAAAATCAGTCCAATTGAAAAATATTTCAAGTTTTCCATAATTGTCTCCGTTTTTTTATGAAGGCATAATATTTAGTAAGTAACACGGCAGCCTTGTTTTTGTCAATTCAAATTACCCGAAGCGGGGGCGGCAAGCAACACTGGTACCTGAACAAAAAAACCTGGTTGCCCGTCAAGATGGCGGTCGAAGGCGGGGGCGGACGCTTTGCGCCGGGTTCCTGGATCTTCGACGGCTGGCGCAAGGTAGACGGCATCATGATCGCCCATTTCGTCTTCATGGAAGAAGGCATTTTCAGCCGCGAGTACTTCATTGAGAAGGTCGAGGTCAACCCATCCGTTCAGGACAGCGTATTCAATAAGCCCGCGAGTTGATGTGACTCTTTATACCATGGAACTCGATGATCCCGGGCGTGAGTGCCCGGGGTCTTCCCGTTTCAAATTTTCAGTCGGTGAAAAGGGAGCTCTTGGTTCCACCGACATTCAATTGATCACGATTATACAAACCACTGAAGGACAAACGATTAGCCCGAAGTCCGCGGACTCCGGGCTGGAAACCTGGCTTCGCCGGATGACATAGTTACTTTCTTGAGATTCGGGTCCTCGGGCCTGGTAAGCAACTCCGTGGTTTCTGCCGTATGTTTGCCGGCGCCGAAAAAAAAACCCGGCCGTAACGGCCGGGGCGGGGATCGGCGGTTTGTGGGTTATTCCTCCGTCGATCGATTGACAAAGGATTCAAGGAACAGGCGCGCAATGGGTGAGTAACGGACATCTCCCTCCGGGTACATCATCCAACTGAGCATCTGGTTATTGGCCATGATGAAGAACGCCAGATCCTGGTCCGGCAGCAGCACCATCAGGGCGGACGCGCCCTCCCAGGTGCCGCCGTGCCAGATCACCTTCTCGCCCTCGATTTCCTGGATAAACCAACCCAGACCATAGGGCAGCGTCTCGCCCGCGTTGCTGATCATGGGCGTCAACATCTCCTTGCGGGTTTGGGGACCCAGCAGGTCGCCCTTGCCCAAGGCGATTGCGAAGCGGGCGAAGTCCGGAACATTGGAAAACAAACCGGCAGCCGGGGAGAAATGATAGTTATATTGCACAATTGAATTCCCGGTAAGGCAATAGCCCTGGGCGTTGGGCAATTGCCAGACCTGTTCATAGATCATGGGCAGGGTATGCTTCATATTCAATGGATCGATGATGCGCTCCGTCACCAGGTCGGCGAAGGGTCGGCCCGTGGCGCCCTGGATGACGTTCTCCAAGAAAGCAAAGCGGTCGCCGTCATAGTTGAAGGAGGAGCCGGGCTTGCCCTCGGATGTATGGGTCAACAGGTGTCGGACCGTAATATTTTGGGCATTGTCCAGCGGAACGCCGAAATTGGAGACGGGTGTATCCAGGTCCAACAGCCCCTCTTCAACCAGTTGCATGATCACCACGGCCGCAACGGGTTTGGTGAGCGAACCTACGCTGTAGCAGGTCTCCGGACTCGCTTCGATGCGGCAACCCACCTCGGCATCACCGAATCCCCCGGACCAGACAAGCTCACCGTCCCTGACGATGCCGGCCGATAATCCCGGAATGCTCATATCCTGCCGGAACTGCTCAACCGCTTCGCCGAAAGCGGCCATATCGGCAACGGGTTCCAGGTCGCGTACGGTGATATCGGGGTTGTCACAATTTACATCATCCCGAGCCGCCATCAGCGCCGTCAAGACCGACTGGAACGCCGCGCTGTTATCCGTTACCTGCTCCGTGTCGGTGCGGTAGACATACACCAGCTTATGTTCGGGCAACACCGCGAGAACATGGCCGCCATAACCCCCGTGATACATGGTACGACCAAAATCGGTTCCCGTCGGGATCATTTCCCATAGATAACCGTAGGCATAGATCCTGTCGTTTTTCAATACGGAGGTCCACGGCGTGGCGCTGTTATGCACCCAGTTCTCCGACACGATACGCTCGCCGTCGAGGATGCCGTTATTCATATATAAAAGGCCGAAGCGGGCCAGATCGCGGGCCGACATCTTGAATCGATAGACCGGATGCTGTGATTTGTCAGGATTATAGAAATAATCGCAGTTCCGGATCTGAAAATCCTCCATGCCGATGCGATCCGCGACGCGGGTTTTGAATTCTTCAAAAATATCCGCGCCCGTCTCCTGGCGGAAGATGGAACCCAGCGCGTTGAAGTCCCAATTATTGTAATAAAAATAGGTGTCCGGCGCATGGCTGCCCCGTTCGGGCCGATCATCGATCATGCTTTGTGATTCGCCCGCCGCCTCGTGATAGACGCCCGAACGCGATTTGAGGAGATGAACTACGCGGGCCTGTTTTTCAGGCTCGGTGAGCACCGGAGGAATGTCATCGATGCCAAGTTCGCCCATGGTGGCGTTCAGGTCGATGGCGCCGCGTTCCGCATGGAAACCGTAAAGCGCATTGAGCATGGGTTTGCGGATGGAGTGCAGGTAGAAGTTGCGGTCGATGTCGCCCCAGGAGAAAAGAACCTTGCCGTCGTGGAGCAGCATCACGGCCGACGCCTGAGTGTATTGTTCGATAAGACCCCGAACCTCTTCCAGCGCCGCCGCTGAATAGCCCGCTTCCTCGGGCGTCACACTCAGAAGCCGGTAGGGCTCGCGTTCCCGGAAGCGCCGGCCCGGGCCGGCCGGGTTTTCCCATAGCAGATGTGGCGGCCGATTCGCGCCTCTCAGCGCGGTCAACGCCAGGGGCTGATCGGACCTCAACTCGAAGAAGGTATTGGTATCGGCCAGGAACTTGGATTGACCATGGCTGCCTACCACGTAAAGCAGCTTGGCGCCGGGAGCCAGGTCCTCGGCCAAAACCTCGGTTGACAGGCGGTAGCCCTGATGGTGGATCTGATGCAGCGTGACCCGCGTGGGGGTCTCTCCGGTGTTGACCATCGCCAAGCCGTCGTAGACCGTTTTCCAATCGCCGGGATAGAAGGTCCAATCGGTAGACTGCACCTTGCTTTCATCCAGGTGTACGGGGCTGCCTTTGCCGGAGGAAGCAAGATAGGCAACCGAGCAGCTGACGCCCGGATCGGCCCGTGTAATGTAGAAGTGACTGACTTCGCCGAGATCACTGAAAAGATCGGCGGCGGCCAGCCGGGTGACCGCGTTCGGCGCGGGTTCCAGGGAGATTGCGGGGAAAGCCCTCCCATCGGGGCCGAAGGGAAGCACCTCGATGAAGCCGGTTTCCGAGTTGGCGTTTTCCACCAGAACGGTGGTGGTGAAATCTCCGCCCGGTCGGGTCACATGCGTGATCATGCGTTGCTGTGCCGCTAACGGCAAGCAGAGCCCCGAGAGGAACAGAGCCGAGAGGAATAAAGCCGAGCCGGCCCGATGGTTTTTCATGACGAACTCCTGGTGACGAGATTTCGAACATCCCGGCGGCTGTCCAATAGCCGCCTCTGTTAGGGAATTCGCAAAAGGGCGGCCGAACCTCTACAAATCACGAAAAAAATTTCCGGCGGTTTATTGCGGCCCGCTCTCCAGGAGCCATTGCGTCAGGGACACGTCGATTGGACGGGGCCGGTTCACGCCGTCTCGGGGCTTCCGTCCGCGATAGCGCCCGTCGCGCAGTCCGCCCAGTTCAAAGCGGGGCAGCGGCATCAGCACGGCGTCTTGCATGCGGTAACCGAAGATTTGCAGGCCCCGGCGGTACAGGGTTTCCGGATCAAGCGGCGCGGCGGCTTCCGGCAGCCACAGCTTGATCTGTTCCCGGCACGCGGTGGCCAGCCGGCCGCCGGTCGGTGAAACGGCCTGTGCATTCACCCGGGAGGGATGCGACAGAACTGCTGTTACCTTGCCGCGAGCCGTATCCCATAGGGTCACACTATCCCCGGACGTCGTCATGAGTTGGGCGCCCCCGCGTGTGAAGGCCACGGCCGAAACCCAGTTCCGGTGCTCCAACACAAGGCGCGTCTTCATGTCGGCCGGGTCCCAAATGCGCGCGGTGCGATCGGCCGAAGCGCTTGCCAGCAACGCCCCGTCGGCAGAAAAGGCCAGGTTCAACACCCAGTCGGCATGACCGGCGCCGGTGATCGCCGCCTCTTGCCCGTTCGGGTCCCGGAGCGCGATCATGCGGTCGCGAGATGCCGTCGCCAGCCGATTGCCGGAGGGTGAGAACACCAGGTGGGTGACCAGATCGGCATGTTCCGAGAAATCTCGGATGGGTTTGCGGGACGATACCTCCCAAAGCCGGACGGCCCTGTCCACGGCTACCGCGAGATGTTTGCCGTCCGGCGAGAAGGCGATGCCGCTCAGGTGTTTCCCCGGAACGCCGAAAGCGGCCCGTTCGGCGCCGGAAACGGCGTCCCACAACCGGATGGTGCGATCGCCTGAAATGGCCGCCAGGGTTTTGCCGTCATTGGAGAAGGCGGCCGCCGTCACGCCGCCGGAGTGGCCGGAAAGGGTGTGGGTTCTCTCTGCCGAGTCGATACGCCACAGGTCGATATTCTCGGCGCAGACAGCCAGTTGAGCGCCATCCGGCGCAAAGATCAACCCGCTGACCCCGTTGCCCCGCACAAGCGGAAACTGGGGGGCCGCGTCCAGGGTCACATCCCACAGCTGTACGGCGCCTGCGGACGACCCGCTGAGCAGGGCGTCGCCGTTCGGTGAAAAGGCCAGATCACTGAACCAGCGGGCTCTTCCGGCCAACGTAAGTTGAACCCGGCCTGACGCTACGTCCCATAACCGGATGGTCTGATCGTGGGAGGACGAGGCCAATCGCCGGCCCTCCGGCGAGTAGGCAAGCGCGGTAAGCGGGCCGTCGTGACCCGTAAACACCGTGTCTGGCTCACCGGTCACCACGCTCCAGAGCCGAATGGTTTTGTCCGTCGACGCCGAGGCCAACCGGCTCCCGTCCGGGGAGAAGGCCACGTCTACTACCGCGCCGTGATGACCCCGAAGCACCCGAAGAAGACCGTTTGTTGCAATCGACCACAGCCGGACCGTATGATCCCGGGAGGCGGAGGCCAGCAGGCGATTGTCCGGGGAAACATCCAGACCGAGCACGGCATCGGTATGCCCGCGTAGTATCCAGGGCTCGTTGGGTCGAGCGCGATTCCAGAGGCGTAGCGTGTGGTCGTGCGAGGCGGAAATCAGACGACCGTCATTTAAGAAAATCACGTCTTCGACCACGTCCTCATGACCCCGGAAGATGAGCTTCAAGCGGCTTCCCTCAACCAGGTCGATCCGGTTTTCCCCGCCTCGGGAAAAGGCGAACTCCCGCCCGTCGGTAGAAAAGGCGAAGGCCGTGGGATCGCTGCCGAAGACAATGCCCACGGCGTGGCCCGAGCGAATGTCCCAAATCTTGAAATTATCGTCGGCCGCCGTCGAGGCGACCTGATCGCCGTTGGGTGAGAAGGCCACGTGGCGAATCTTGCCCGAATGGCCCCGCGACAACCCTTGTGGCTCGCCCGTGTCCAGGTCCCTGATGAGCAGATTCACGCCCGCCGGAACACTGTAGGCGATGAGGTTGCGCGCGGGCGCCAGGGTCAATTGGGTCACGGGGTTCCTTTGACCCAACTCCCAGGAGGCGAGAATACGGATCTCGTCAGGTTCGACCTTCCAGCGTTTGACCACGCCTTTGGCGGACACGGAAACCAGGTTCCCCCGCGAGACGGTCACCGCAATCACCGGGTCCTTCCTGCCGGGAGAGGCGACCGAGCCGTTTTTGCGCCAGAGCCGCAGGGTTCCGTCCATGGAAGCGGAAACCAGGGACTGATCGGGATCGGTAAAGGCAAAGTCCAGCACCGGGGCGCTATGCCCTTCGAGCATGGCGGCCCGGTGTTGGTTGCGCGGGTCCCAGGACAGGATGCGGCCGTCGCCCAGTGCAACGAAAAGCCGGTGACCGCCGGGATGGAACGCCAGGCGGCCGGCGGTCTGACCCTCCGCGAGCTGGATATCCGGAAGCCGCTCGCCCTTCTCGTCCCACAGATAGACGGCGTTCGCCGGTCCGGAAGCGGCAAGTCGGCCTCCCGTGGGGGCAAGGGCAAGGGCCGCAAGCGGTGTGGCCGGGGAGATGAGGGTGCGTAGCGGGCCCTCGATATTTACGGACAGGGCTCCGGCGGGGGTGTCCGGCAAGGACCACAAGCGGATGGTGTTGTCCTCGGAAGCCGTGGCCAGGGTCTTCCCGTCCAGGCTGATAACCAGCGCGGTGATATCGGCTGTATGGCCCGCAAACACGGTCTTGCCCTTGCCGCTCTCGATATCGATGACCCGGATCTTGTGGTCCCGTGCGGCGAAGACCAGCAGGTCGCCGTTCGGTCCGAATGCCGTCAGCCCGGAGCGTGGCGCCACCGGCGAAGTCCACAGCAAACGGCCCGCCGCGTGCAGGTGCGGGTCGTGTAGAAAACCGCCGGCGCGCACCAGTTTCTTATCCGCCGGAATCTCCTGTTTCAAAGCGGCCAGGGTATATAGCCAACCTTCCTGGCTCAGGTTCCGCACCAGGGCGTCGGCCGCCCTTTCCTCGAACATGCAGGCCAGTTCATAATCGGCCTGCCGCCGGGCCGCATCCAGCACCCTCTCCCGCGCGGCGGTCGTCCGATCGAGATAGAATAACACGGCGGCAACTACCAGGAGGGCCGTCACCGGGGCGAGTAGCGCCCGATTCTTCTGCAGAACGCGGCGGACGGCCGCCAATCCACCTGCGAGCTTACCGCGGGCTGCCGGGAGGGCATCGCTGAAGTGCGCCTTGCGGTTGCGCCGGAGGGTTTCCTCGGTCTTCAATTCGGCGGCCATGGGGGCGGCCGATGAATAGCGGTCTTGCGGATCTTTGGCGAGGCATCGCGATACCATGGCGGTCAACGGCGGGCTGGTTGCCGACCAACCGGTGAGCGGAGCCGGGTCATCGCGCAAAATGGCGGACATCGACTCGGCGGGACTGCCGCCACTAAAGGGGCGCTTGCCGATGAGCATTTCGGTCAGGATAATGCCCAGGGAAAAGACATCGGAGCGGCAGCCGGAGGGCCGGCCCATAATTTGTTCGGGCGACATATAGGGATAGGTGCCCATGACTTTGTGGGAGGTAGTGGTGAAGGTGGGGTCGTCTTCGCCGCCGCCGGCGCGGTGCTCGCGCCGGGCCAGGCCGAAATCGAGAATCTTCACACCGCCGTCGACCACCATGATGTTGGCGGGTTTCAAATCGCGATGGGCGATGCCGGCCCGATGTGCGGCGCTCATGGCTTCCAACAGCGGCAGGGCCAGATGAAAGAAGGGTTGTTGGGCAAAGCCGGTGGGTGGAATGACCTGATCCAGAGTGTGGCCGGGAACCCATTCCATGGTAAGAAACACCAGGCCGTCCACGACCTCGCGCGAATAAAGGGTGACGATATTGGGATGGTCCAACGCGGCGATCACCTTGCCCTCGCGCTCGAAGCGCAAATGGGTTTCGGCATTCAATTCCGTGCCGGGCCGCAGCACCTTGAGCGCCACGATGCGGTCCAGCGAGGTGTCCAAGGCCTTGTAGACCACGCCCATGCCACCCTCGCCCGCCTTGTCGAGCAATTTGTAACGGCCCAGGCTGCAACCGGTCATGTCTTCGACGGCGTTCCGGTTCAGACGGCGGACGCCGGTGGCGATGCGGTTCATGAAGCGAGTATCCAAAGCACTGCCGGCCTCCGCGGCCTGGAGACAGTGATCGACCCGCTGTAACAGCTCGGCGTCACTGCCGCAGGCTTCGGCCAGATACGCGACCCGCGCCTCGCCTTCCAAGGCCAGCGCACTGGTGTAGATGCGGTGGATTTCCGCTTCCCTTTGTAGAGTGCTCATGACGTTACCGATCGTTAAGCCTGCCGTAGAGCCACCCGCGAGCGGCCTTGAGTTCCCTGTAGACGAGCGCTTGGGAAATACCCAGCACATCGGCGATTTCCTCGATTTTGGAGCCCGCGAAAAAACGCAGTTCCAGGATGCGGCTCTGCCTGGAATCAAGCCGCGCCAACAAGTTGAGTTGATTGTCCAGATCGATGAGATCGGGTTCCCGGTCCATGCCCTGCACGTGCTCGTCGAGAGAGACGCGCAATAATCTGCCGCCGCGTTTCTCGGCCCGGTGAGCGCGCTCGTGATCCACCAGAATCAGACGCATGACCCTGGCGGCAAGAGCAAAGAAGTGTGCCCGATTCTGTAATTGGAGACGGCCGCCCTGGAGCAGGCGCAGATAGGCCTCGTTGACAAGAGCGGTTGGTTGGAGCGTATGATCGGACCGCTCTACCCACATGGCGCCGCGAGCCAGACCGCGCAACTCCTGATAAACGTCTTCCAGAAAGGCGGAATCCAGATCGGACCCGTCAAGCAGGGCCTGCAATAAAGCCGTGACGTTCAAACTCAGAGTCGCCATATCGATACCACACTTCTGCGGCGCCACGTTGAAACCTTATAATTCCAATGTAGGCTTCGCGACGTTCAAGGTCAAGTAGGGACTGAACAGGTTTACGGAGAGGGCATGCCGTCAAACCGAATCAAGCCGGCCCCCTGCAAGCGGTTTCTGATGCCGGGGCATTTTTCACCACGGAGTAGTCTACCTGGTCATGATGGTCAGCGAGTTTGCGCGCCTGTATGGCCAAAGTGGCTTGTTCTCTGACATACGGCCGGACATGGGGAAATCAGCGATTTGCATCGATCTTCCGGTTCGCCTGTCCACGGTTTTGATCGCATATGTCTCGGAGGTGCGGGCTATGTACTCATAAATATTCAAGAGGTGGGATGACGCGTTATCAGACCAGTAAACCTTCATCCACCTAAGCCGAACCGTTTTCTCAGTTCACCAACCTCGATCATCCGGCCTCGGCGGCAATCTTCCAAGCCGGCCTCTACCGCTTGACGGACATAGATTTGCTGCATCAGGTCATCCCATGTCGCCCCTTCCGGCAACTGGTCTACCATCTCTCCGGCATTTTCTTTAACCGTATTTCGACTCATCACGGCCTCCACAGCCCGATTTTAACATAACCCGCTGACTGCGAGGCTACCTTGAAACCACCGGCAGGTCCACAAAGGAAAGTTGCGCCTTATTACGCAGGATCTGGATAGTTGGATTGCCTTGTGTCGGTATCCGGTCGAACATATCGGCGTCGGCGCCCGCGACGGCAATGCGGATACGGTGTCCCTTGCGGATGAGTACCGAGGTCGGCCACATGTTGAAAACAAGCCGGGCGGGCTCTCCCGGTTTCAGCGGCATGGCGTCGGCGCGGTTGAAGCTGTGCATCTGCTTGCTTTTGGGCAAGGTTTTGTCCGGCGCCAGTTTGCGGTGTAAGGCGCGCAGGCCGCCTTCCGTGACGTAGCGGCTTTGACCCTCCGGCGAAACGTCTTCCAGGTAGACGAAAAAGGCGCCGTCGCTATGATCTGAGATCACTTCCAAGGTGACCAGGGGATCGCCGGTCAGTTGCAGATCTGCCGGCAGCGGTTCGCTGGTGTAGGTCAGCATGCGCTCTGCCATGGTTTCGCGACGATCCAGGTTGAAAACGGGCGCGCCCATTTGTGTCATCCAACGGTTATTTTTGCCGGTGGTCGCGGTGAAATCTACCTTGTAGCTGTCGCCGTCACCTTTCGAACCGCCGGGCCGGGTATCGGTCAGTTTACCCTCGGGGTGTAGGTACCAGGGTTGGTAGGTCATACCTTTCACGGGCCAGGTTTCGGTTTTGTGGAATTTTTCCTCGCCCAGGTTAAAGTATTGAATCCCCGGCCATTGGTCGACGCCCGTGGCTTTCCCCTTCAGGTGATAGTCGAAAAAGTCCAACCGCCACTGCATCTGGGTCTCTACCGAGGGAACCGGCTCCCCGGGTTTGTCGCTCACCGTGTAGGGCGAAGCGTGAAAACCGCCGCCGTGGCTGGAAGCCAGGATGATGACTTTCTGGCGGTTGGTGTAGTGCTGGTAACGAATGAGGGCGCCGGCGGCGGTGCCTGCATCCAGCCAACTGGCCAGAACCAACATGGGCACGCCCGAGGCTTCGATATTCTTCTTCCAATGAAGTGAAGCGCTTTCCGCCCAATTGGGTCCTCCGGGCTTGACACGTTGATCGCGGAACTCGGTTTTCTTGACCCATTCGAAGACATTGGGATTGTCCTTGTGTTGTGCTACCGCTGCATCGCGAAGTTTAGCGTCGGCATCGGTCTCCACTCGTTTGACGCGCCGATTCAAAACCGCGTCGTCGTTGCGGTCCAGAGCGCCCACATAGTTGCTCCAGGTTTCGATGAAGCGGCTTGCCAACATGCCGTAGGGTCGGGCGGGACTGCGGTAGACGTCGAAATCCGACCAGCCGGGAATCACGGCTTTCAGGGCGGGGTGTTTGGTCGCGGCCAGGAACTCGGCGGTCGTGCCCGTGTACGAGGTGCCGAAAGCGCCCACCTTGCCGTTGGACCAGGGTTGCGCGATGACCCAGGAGATCACATCGTAACCGTCGCGGACTTCCTGAGGCCCGTACTCGACAGGCCGCGTGCCGAAGGAGGCGCCTGACCCGCGCACATCTACCTTGACCACGGCGTAACCGTTTTCAAGGAAGAGCCGATCCAATGAGTTCAAGGCGGGTAAGGGCTTGCCCTGCAAATCCTCGGCAGCGCGCCAATATCGCGTCAACACCAGTAACGCGGGGGCTTTGTCGATACCTTCGGGTAGAGTGAAATCCACGGCCAGTTTGGTGCCGTCACCGGTGGTGAGATAAGCCGACCGGGTGTCGGCGGCAACGCAGAAACTACAACACAGTGCGAGCAAAACAAGACGAACCAACATCGTAGGCACCTCGTCGAATGATCTTCCTGGTTCTTTCTACCACTAATCGAGGCTGGTGAACACACATAAAGGCCATGAGGAATAAGATCCGCTCGATCGGCAGATTGAGCTGGAATTTGTCCGCTTTACGCTTTTCCAGTCAAGGAATTCGGCCGTTGTTCAATCAAGGGGAGGTCTATATGGATGCACAACGATGGCAAAGGGTGAAGCAGATTCTGGAAGATGCCATGACCTTGTCCGCCGATGAGCGTGAAGCCTATTTGGATCGTACCTGCGGCGATGATCACAGCCTGCGTATGGAAGTTGCCGAATTGATGGCCATGGACGAAGAGTCCTTATCCTTGATGGATAAAAATATCCTCGATCAAATCCAGCCTTCCGAGGAAGATGTGGATCGACATCTGACCAACCCGGAAGCCATCGGGCCGTACAGGGTTATTCGCCGCATCGGACACGGCGGTATGGGCGTGGTCTACCTGGCGCGTGCCGAGGACGGCGAGGCCGATGTGGCGATAAAGGTTATTCGCCGGGATGTTTTGAGCGCCGACCAGATGCAGCGTTTTCGTACCGAGGCCTTTATTCTGGAGAAGTTGGTCCATCCCCATATCGCCGGCTTGTTGGATTCGGGCGTTACCGAGGACAATCGGCCCTATATCGTCATGGAATATGTCCAGGGCGGCGACCTCAAGCAGTATTTGAGCGAAAATGCCTTGACGGGCCGACAATGCTTGCAGCTGTTCCAGAAGATTTGTTCCGCGGTTCATTTCGCTCACCAAAACCTGATCGTGCATCGCGACCTGAAACCCGCCAACATTTTGATCGATCGGGAGGGGAACCCCAAACTGCTGGACTTCGGCATTGCCAAGCTTTTGGGGGACGACGCCGAGGTTACCCAGGTCCTGACCCAAACCAATCGACAGATCATGACGCCGTCATACGCATCGCCGGAACAAATCCTGGGAACGGCAATCTCTACCGGCAGCGATGTCTATACCCTGGGCATCATCCTTTATGAAATACTGAGCGGATGCAAGCCGTTCGAGCAGACCAATCCCACCAATCCGGAAGAATTGAAGCTGCGCATCGAGAAAATCCCGCGCAAACCCAGCCGCGCCGCACTTGAAACAACCCTTTCGAACGACCGGGCGGGTGATATACGCAAAGCCCGCTTCCTGAAAGGCGACCTGGATAACATCATTCTCAAGGCCATGCGCCGCGAACCCGCGCGCCGCTATAATTCGGTGCTTCAGATGTCGGAAGATATCCAGCGTTTCCTGGAGGGCAAACCCGTCATCGCCCGGCCCGAGACCATGCGCTATGTCATGGGTAAGTTCGTCAAACGCAACCTGGGCAAGGTTTCCTTTGTCGCTTTGGTCGTCCTGGGTCTGGCCGGGCTGAGTATTGCCCTCAACGGCCAACGGGCCGCCACCGACAAGGCGCTCCGACGCGCTGAGCTGACCAATAAGTTTCTGGTCAAATTATTCAACCTGCCCACGGTCTATAAAGAGGACGGCTCCGCCTACACTTCGTTGGAACTCCTGGAGAGGGCCCGACAGAACTTGAATTCAGGCGATCTTCCCGAGGAGGATATCTACCCCGTTCGACTGGCGATGGCCGGTCTCTACCGACAATTACGGCGGTTCGACGAAGCCCTGGAATTAATGGACAAGGCCGAGGTTGCAGCCGGGCGAGAAGGAGACGACGACTTCCTTGTGGACATCCTGTCTCAACGGGCCTATCTCTATCATACGCAACAAAATTACGACAAAGCCGTCGAGGCCGGGGAAGCGGCCCTGGCGGTTCTCAACAGACGTTTCAAAGAGGATGAACGCGGGCTCAATATCCAACTCCAAATCCAAATGGCCGAATATGGCAGGGGAGAGGACTCTCCCGAGGAACTCGCCGAAATAGGTCGTTTGGCTGAAGAAATCATGACCAAAGGAGTGATTTCCCCTGAAAGCAAGATCGATGTCTGGCATACCTACAGCACCATTCTGTGGCGCCAGAAGAAAAATTCCGAGGCATTGAAATACCTGAACCTGGCTTTGAGCGAGTGTGTGGATTACTATGGTCCCGGTCATGCGCGGACCAGCAAAATCCTGGCTGATCAGGCCCGGACGGAATACAGCCTGAATCATTCTCCCGACACCCGGGCCAAATATGAGCAGGCGATCATCGGGATGGTGCGCACCTACGGGCCCAATTCGCCCGAATTGATTTCGCTTTACAACGATCTGGGCGTGAATTTATCCAAGAGCCGGGAGTACTTTAAAGCTGAAGAATATTTGCTGAAGGCATATGACATTGCTGCCTCAATCGATCCCGAACAACGACAGGTGATCGACATCGGTCGTAACCTGGGCGCCCTGTACTTGAAAATGGGTGAATTGGAGAAGGCCGAAATCTATTATTGCCGCAATCTGGAAATCGATCCGTCTGTCAATGTGATGTACGACCTGGGTTATTTTTACCTGAAATTAAGAGGGATGGAAGATATCGGTTTCGACATGATGGCAAAAATCAGGCAAACCCTTGCCGATGAGGGCAGGCGGTTCCAGTTTCTTTCGGCCGAGATCAATTACGCTGCCGCCGAAGAGTTCCGGCGACTCAAACGCTTCCAGGAAGCTCTGGATTGGTATCGAGAGGCTGAGACCATCAGCCTGAAAATCCTCGAACCGAACGCGTCTCAGTTGGGCATTGTTCGTATTCGCATCGGCCAGTGTCTGCAACAATTGGGACAAGCCAAAGAGGCGATCCCCTACATCCACAAGGGAGTCGATGTTTACCGCGCACTCTACAAAGAAGATCCCAAGAGACTGCTGGGTATCATCAAGGGCGCCAAAGGCATTCTCCAGGCGTGCGGCGATAAGGAAGCCGTCGCCGCCTATGAAAAGGAAGCCCTTGCCCTGGCCGCTCAAATCGCCGGCAAATAATCACTCCGCGAGGGGGTTTGCCCTCAAAAAAGCGACCAGATTGTCCCTGCGAACCCTGGCGACGCCGGCGCCTTGTTCGTCATGGAACAGGGACACATAGGCGTGGTCTCCGCGAATGGCAAGGACGCGGTAGCGGAACGCGTAGGGAACGGGCGAGGTCGTCTCTTTGCCGCTGAACGGTTCGAAAATTTTGGGGCGGGCGTGCTCGTAGGCGATATGGGTGCCGGGGTAGATCCAAAGGTTGCCGGCCGGGCCCGTTTCCAAGCGGCTGATGCGAGGAAAGAAGTCGGGATAGACGGGTTTGATGCTTGCATTGCCGCGAGGTCCGCGTTGTCGCCTTGTCTTCTTCATTTCCTTATAGCGTTGCTTGCCCCAATCCTCGTCAAACGGTACCGGGGTGAACTTGGGGTCGATGGTGATCACCTTTTCGTGGGTGCCCGCGTCGAAACCCAAGACAACTCGGGTTTCCGGCACGTAAAAGAAAACGCGCTCGCCGTTCAAGGTGACCGCCATTTGGGCTGTTTCGGGCGCCGGGTTGATTTGACCGGTTTCGTAGGAACTCAATTCTTTCGGCCAGGTGACGGCTTCGGTCCGTAGGGACCATTCGTCATCGAAGAGGGCGCCCGACGGTCCGCGACTGTCGCCGAATATGCCCAGGTCCAGGACAGCCCAACCCGCGGCGGTGCGTCTGGGCGCCGTGCCGAATCCCTTGAAGGAAACGGAGCCCATGACGGCGCCGTCTCCTTCATTGAACCGGTGGATGCGCTTGCCGTAGTTTTCCACCGCGTAGATCACGCCGTCGATGACATCGATGCCGCCCACGAAACCGCCGAATTCTCCGGGACCCTGACCCTTGCCGCCCAGATCGGGCAGCCTGGTGCCGTCTTCATCCAAGCGCACGATCACACGGTCCTCGAAATGCAGGATGTAGACCCGGCCCGTTTCGCTGACCACCACCGTTCGACTTGTCATAAAGTTTTGCAACAGCGGGTTGAAGATCTCCAATTCATCCGCGCGCCACTCGGCTTCAGCGAAACTCAAAAACAGCAGCAAGAGGAACATGAACACCTCGGGATTGGGAATTCGGTCGTTTGGGGAGAGCAGACAGCGGTAGCTTTACGAAGCCGTTTCCGCTATAACTTACAACGAAAAAAGGCGTGAAGGGGGACCAATCGTGATCATCCGAATTCTAATTTTATCCATATTGCTATATCCGTCGCTTGCCCCGGCCGGCGACCTGCCCTTGGAAAAAATCAAGCTGCCCGAGGGTTTCAAGATCGATATCTACGCTGAAAACGTGACCAACGCGCGCGCCATGGCCGTCAGCCCGTCCGGCGTCGTTTTCGTAGGCTCTCGTCGCGCCGAGAAGCTGCACGCCGTGGTGGACACCGACAAGGACAACAAGGCCGACAAGGTCTATCTGATCGACGACAAACTGGCCTGGCCCTCGGGGGTCACTTTTCGTGACGGTTCTCTCTACGTGGGGGCCGTCAACAGTATTCTGCGCTACGACGACATCGAGAATCGGCTCGACAATCCGCCCGAACCCGTTGTCGTGATCGACAGCCTGCCCAAGGATCGCTGGCACGGTTGGAAACATATCGACTTCGGCCCTGACGGCCTGCTTTACATACCCGTGGGCGCGCCCTGCAATATCTGCGATCGCAAGGAGCCCTACGCCACCATCAGCCGCATGAAAGCGGACGGTACCGGTCTGGAAACCTTTGCCCGCGGCGTGCGCAACAGCGTGGGGTTCGACTGGCACCCGGTAACTAAAGAGCTGTGGTTCACCGATAACGGGGCTGACGAAATGGGTGATGATATTCCGCCTGACGAATTGAACTACGCGCCTAAAAAAGGCATGCACTTCGGCTTTCCCTTCATCCACGGAGGCGGTGAAATCGATCCCAAATACGGTAAGGGTCATACCAAAGACCAATACGTCATGCCCGCGCAACCCCTGGGCCCCCATGTTGCCGCTCTGGGTATGCGGTTCTACACCGGGACCATGTTTCCCGAGGAGTACCGCAACCAGATCTTCATCCCCGAACACGGCAGTTGGAATCGCAGCAAGAAAATCGGTTACCGCGTTACCCTGGTTCGCCTGAAAGGCAATAAAGCGCTGGGTTATGAAGTCTTCGCGGAGGGCTGGCTGCAAGGCGAAACGCCTTGGGGACGGCCGGTCGCAATCATCGTGATGCCGGACGGCGCCATGCTGCTTTCCGACGACGCGGCCGACGTTATCTACCGAATCTACTACGAGGGTTAGACCATGAGCACCATTTGGCGAGACCTGCGCGGTTTTCTGGAAAAACACGGAAAGGCGGCCCTTTTCCTTGTGGCGGAAAGCCGGGGCAGTGCGCCGGGTAAATTGGGCTTTAAGATGGCGTTGACGCCGGAGGGTGAGCAATCGGGGACCATCGGCGGCGGCATCATGGAACACAAGCTTGCCGAGAGCGCCAAACAGGCCCTGGCTCGGGACGAACACGGCATCGACCTGGTCGAGCAAATCCACCGGGACAACGCTCCCGAAGAAGCCAGAAGCGGCATGATCTGCGCGGGCAGTCAAAAAATCATTACCTGCCTGCTGAACTCGGATAATGCTGAACTCCTTCAAACCCTTGCCTCGGCTGAAGAACAAAACCAGGCAACCGGTTTGACCATTTCTCCAAACGGCATAACGACAGCGGAGCCCTCGGACCGGGAACCCGGCCTGACGCAAACTGAAGCCGGCGGGTGGACCTATCATGAAACCGCATGCAGACC
>JASJCB010000263.1 GCA_030066195.1 Acidobacteriota bacterium | reverse complement strand
CCTGCCAGACCAGTTTGACGGCGCCGATAAAACCACGGAAGCGACGCGTCGCGAACGGGGATCGTTTGGGGGTTTCGAAAACCACGGGGCAGGGTTGGTAGCCGGCCATGAGGTTCATTATCGGATTGCTCACGCCCCCACCTCCGTTATTTGCCGGCGAAATGTTTCAAGCCGCGAATCAGGTCGATTTCACCCAGTTGTATACCCTTTTCCCTGGCTATTTCGGTAGGCGCCTTGCCTTGGGCCAACAGTTCGAGTACCTCGGTAACCAGGGGCGAATCGATGCGGAGATGGTCCGGGGGTTTAGGTTTTGGCGGCGCGGACGCGACCGTGTTTTCGATTTTTCGATCCAACTCGTTTTGTTGTGTCTGGAGGCGCAGAACGGCATCGTCGATCCGGCGCAACCTCTTGATCATTTTCTCCCGTAACTCGGTCTGCTTTTTTAACATGTCATCCAGTTGCCGATGCTGTTCATCGGCCAGCCGACTGAGGCGCCCATGCTGTTCCTGCAAGCGATGCGCGGTAAGCCCCGTTTCCTTTTCTATGCCTTCGAAGCGGTGCTGGAGGTTATGCACGATTTCACGTTGAGCGTCCAGGCGTCGTCGCAGTGGAAGAACCAGGAAGAAGATCAGGCCGATCAGCAGGAGCACGGAGGCTGCCAGGGCGTACCAGATCATGGCCGGATGACCTCCGGCCCGTATGGGGGTTCAATTTTGCAGGTGAAAGGTTCCGTCATATAACCTAGAGGGTTTTGACCATGGCAGAGTCTTTTTCCATCTTCTTGTGGATGATTTCGCGCCAACGGTCCAGTTTCTCTTCACTAAGGTTAAGGATGGAACGCACATTTGTCAAATCTTGTTCTTCCAGAGGCGTGGGTTTTGCGACCCCAAGTCCCAAATCTTTACAGAAACGGTCGCTGATGGAGATGATGGCGGTCAGCATCCGGTGTTCTTTGGGCGCCTTCTCCGGTTCCAGGTAAAATTTGATGGCATGGACCAGGCTGTCGCTGAGATTCCACTGCTTGATGATGCAGGAGCCCAGTTCAGCATGAGAAAAGCCCAACTCTTCCATTTCGATTTCATGGATGGGGCGTTCATCATTATAAGCGGTGGCCATGATCTGGCTGTATTGCTCGTTGAATCGCGCGTTGAGCACGGTTTTACCCAGATTGTGCATCAGCCCGCCGATGAAGGCTTCTTCCTTGTCTATATTCGAAAACTGTTCGGCCACACCGCGGGCTATCAGCGCCGATCCGATGGAGTTTTCCCAGATCAGCTTTTCCTTGAATCCCGAACTGCCTTTGCGCTGGTAGAGGTTCTTGGTTGCGGCGGCCACCACAATGGATCGGATGGTGTCGAACCCCAGCAGCATGATGGCGTGGGTCAGGGTCTTGACCTCGCGTTTCATGCCGAACATTGCGGAATTCGATATCTTCAGGATCTGGCCCGTCATTCCCTGGTCGGTGATGATGGCTTCCTGAATGTCTTTAGCGGAGGTGTCGGGGTCGGAAACCATGCGCATGACTTTGGTGGCCACATGAGGTAACGTCGGCAGATCACCTGTCTTGGCAACGATTTCGGATGGACTCATCGGCATACGGCAATACTCCTAAGATTCTTTCAAATAAGCCAATGCTCGGCTGTAATGCTGCATCTTGAAGTCCCTGTTGATATTGTGCAAGCTTTCGGAATGACCGATCAAGAGATAACCGTCCTTGTTGAGGCTTTCCCAGAACCCCTTGATGATGTTGCGCTTCACCTTCAGGTCGAAGTAAATTAACACATTTCGACATAGGATGATATCCATATTCCGGAAGCGTCGGTAGGCGGCGTAATCTACCAGGTTGAAATAACTGATGTTGACCAGGGACTTGACCGAATCGTGGACTTTGAATTCTTTATCTTGTTTGGTGAAGTAGCGATCCTGAAATTTGTTCGGCAGGTGGCGCATGGTATAGGGCTTGTAAACGGCTGTCTTGGCCTGTTCAATGATCTCGTTGCTGATATCGGTTCCGTACACCGTGGCGTTGAGGCCTTGCAGCAGGTCCTGCCGGTCCTTCAAGATCATGGCCAGCGTGTAGGGTTCCTCGCCCGAGGAACAGGCCGCCGACCAGATGCGCAATGTGCGTTGACCGCGTTCCTTCAATTTCTTGACCACGGCCGGCAGGATGTTCTTCGCAAAGGCGTCGATTTGCGGCGGGTTGCGGTAGAAGGAAGTCTCGTTGGTGGTAATAGCGTCAAACAAGCTGAACAGTTCGCGCTTGTGGATCGGTTTCTTGATATGGGCCAGGTAATCGCGATAGGATGTCTGATTCAAAGCCTTGAGTCGCCTGGAGATGCGGTTCTCCAAGAAGTACAGCTTGGCGTCCGAAAAGTGCAAGCCGCTCTGGTCGTAGATATAGTCCCGCAACTCCTTGAAATCTTCACGGCTTAGTTTTTCGACTGCATCCATATTTTATTCCGTGCTGTTGGTGCGATACGGTAGAGTTGCGGGGCAAACCCGGGCGCTGTAAACGTGACCCGGTTTAAGACTTGCCCTGAAATCCTCCTGATATCATCCATCGGCATTTGTCCCAGAATCTTTCTGTAAAAAATTGCTTGGGAATGCTTTTGATGGCATTTTCCACGGATACTTCGAATCGGCTTGCCGCATAGACCAGGAATCGCAACATGTGTCGCCTTTTTTGAAGGAATCCAAGCTTTTTAACCGACCTCAACAATCGCAGCAAGCAAGCTGTCAGATAGGTCTCCGCGTCCATTTCCGTCTCGCGCGCCTTGTCGAAGTCGATTAAATACACGCGGTCATCCCTTACCAGCCAGTTGTTCAGGTTGAGGTCCGTGTGAAAAATGTTCAAATCGAACAATTGCTTCAGGATCGTCGCCATTTGCCGCAGGTGGCCGGGCCTCAACCGGCCCTCGCGGATGAACTTCGGCAGCGGAATCGCCCCCGGTTCGTAGCCGCTGTAGAAATAGTAGTAGCGCAAGCCGGGCAGCGATGCCGCGGTTTCCGACCAACCCACGGGTTCGACCGTGCTGATGCCGGCCTCGAAAACACGGCGGTGAATTCGATATTCGTGATCGGGGCGTTTCCCGCCGCGTGGGAAACTTCGTGGAAAGACACGGCGACGCGCGCCGCCGTGGCGGTACTGACGCTCCACCAAAAGCCCGCGGGGGTGACGGATCAAGGACACGACGCCGCGACCGGAACCGGTGTTCAGCGGCTCCCGATGCAGGTCGGGCAGGTCGGGGATCTGCCAACTGTGGTGGAGAAAGACCTTCATTCCATGCCTAGAACTTGAAAAGCCTCCCGGAATACGGGAGGCTTCATTAAATCGATTCGGCGAACATCCGGCCTAGCTGAACGCGGAGTAGCCGGTTACGGCCTGGCCGATGATCAGCCGGTGGATATCGTGGGTACCCTCGTAAGTTTTCACCGTTTCCAGGTTCATCATGTGACGGATGACCGGATAATCGTCGATGATACCGTTGGCGCCGTGCAGGTCGCGGGCCGCACGCGCCACATTGAGGGCGATATTGACATTGTTCATCTTGGCCATGGATACCTGGGCCGGTGCGAAATTACCCTGGTCCTTCAAGCGGCCCAGCCGTAGCGACAGTAATTGGGCTTTGGTGATTTCGGTAACCATATCGGCCAGTTTGACCTGGATCAACTGGAAAGAAGCCAGGGGTTTGTCGAACTGGATGCGGGTTTTGGCATAATCCAGCGAGGCCTCGTAGCAAGCCATGGCGGCGCCGATCGCGCCCCAAGAAATGCCGTAGCGCGCCTGGGTAAGACAGCTCAAGGGGCCTTTCAGGCCCTGAACGCCGGGCAGGCGTTGACTGTCGGGCACCTCGACATTGTCCAGAATCAGTTCGCTGGTAATGCTGGCGCGGAGCGAGAACTTGCCGGTCATCTTGGGCGCGCTGAAACCCTCGGACTCGGTGTCCACAATGAAGCCGCGAACAATGCCGTCGTCCTCATCCCTGGCCCACACAATCGCGATGTCGGCGATGCTGCCGTTGGTGATCCACATCTTGGCGCCGTTCAAAACCCAGGTGTCGCCCTTGCGCTTGGCGCGGGTCTTCATGCCGCCGGGATCGGAGCCGTGATCGGGCTCGGTCAGGCCGAAGCAGCCGATCATTTCGCCCGCCGCCAGCTTGGGCAGGTAGGTATTGCGGTGTTCCTCGCTGCCGAAAGCCATGATAGGGTACATCACCAATCCGCCCTGAACGGAAACATAGGAGCGCAGGCCGCTGTCGCCGCGCTCCAACTCCTGGTTGATCAGACCGTAGGCCACGTTGTTCAGGCCGGCGCAGCCGTAACCCTCGATGTTGGCGCCGAAAACGCCCAACTCAGCGAGTTCCGGGGTCAGTTCCACGGGAAATGTTTCGTTCCGGTTATGTTCGCGGATGACGGGCAGGAAACGTTTTTCCACCCAGTCGCGCACGGCGTCGCGGGTCATCCGCTCCTCATCGGAGAGCATCTCATCGATATTATAGAAATCCGTTGCGGAAACCTCTTTAATCATTCCTTTCTCCTCTCTAGTTGGATCCTTGGGTGAGGATCCGGGCAGCACGCCCTTTACTGGTCCGTAAGCGGGTCGGCCTCTACTTCGTCACCCAACTCACCCGGGTCCCGCCCGTCTTGTTCGATCCGCGCATAGCGGGCCAGCTTATCCACCACGAAGGGTTGGTAGTCGCTGTCGGGGAACCGGCGGTTGATGTCGTCGTAATAGTATTTGGCTTCTTTGTATTTTTTGCGGCGCCACAGGGTCTCGGCCAGGTAGAAACTGGTTTTCAGTTCGTTGTACTGACCCTCGTAGTTGTTGATGACGCGCTTCAGGCGCAACTCGGCGGACTGTTCGAATCCCTTGCCGCGGCGGTAGTAATAGTAACCCACCGCGAACTCGTGATCGGCCAGGCGCAACAAGCACAGGTCGATCTTTTCCTTGGCCTTGGGTACATAGGGGCTTAAGGGGAATTTGTCGATCAGGTTTTCGAACTCGGTGTAAGCGGTAAGGGTGCTGGTCTGATCGCGGTCGGCCCTTTCGATTTCGGTAAAGAAGCACATGGCGTACTGATAGGTGGCGTAGTCGGCCATGCGGTGGTTGGGAAAGTGGGTCAGGAACGACCTATACTCAACCGAGGCTTCGATATAGGTGGCCATCTGGTCGAAGAAATAGGTGTCGGCAATGCGTAACTTGGCGTCGGCGAAGAAGGGACTGTTGGGCGCATGCGTCTCGATCACGCGGAACCATTGACGCGCGTCCTGATATTTGCGTTCGGCCATCAGTCGGATGCCTTCCTGATAGATTTCCAAAGGCGCCAGCTTGCCGGCCTGAAGGCGGTCTTGGAGGGTTTCGCGCTTGTTGCCGCCGCATGCGGCCAGGAGTAGCGAGAGCGCAACAAGTAAAAGAGAACGCTTAATCGAATTCATGATTCCTTCCGTGCGAGTGAAATAAGCTCCGCGGCTGCCTCGCCGGGCGAGGGCCTGCCAAAGACACTGCTACCGGCTACTGCAACAGACATGCCGGCATCGACCAGTTGTGCGATGTTGCCGGGTCCCACGCCGCCGTCTACCTGAATGAAGGGTTTGTTGTCCGCGGCGTCGATCAGGGCGGAAAGCCGCGCCAGGCGCCGGTAGGTGTGGTCTATGAACTTCTGGCCGCCGAAGCCCGGGTTGACGCTCATGACCAATACGAAGTCCACGTCCTCGATGATCGCTTCCAGGCTGGAAATGGGGGTGCCGGGGTTGATTGCCACGCCGGATTGACACCCTGCCGCCTTGATTTTTTGACATACCCGGTGCGCGTGGGCGGCCGCTTCGATATGGAACGAGATCCAATCGGCGCCCGCATCGGCAAACGGCTGAACGAAAAAGTCCGGATCGGTGACCATCAGGTGGACATCCAAAATCGGGGGGTTGTCAAGGCCGGCGCAGTGTTTCTTCAGGGTCTTGACCACGGTGCCCGGTCCCATGGTCAGGTTGGGGACGAAGTGACCGTCCATGACGTCGATGTGCATCACCTCGGCGCCGGCGCGCACCACCTCTTCCACCTGGGGGCCCAGGTTCCAAAAATCCGCGGCGAGTAGGGAAGGAGCAAGCTTGAACATCCTAAAAATCCTTGTTGACCGTTAAGGTGATGGTTTTGGCCCGGTTGACCGGATAACCGGCCTTCGGTGTCTGGCCCAGTACCAACTGGCCCAGATCTTCGTCCTCTGTCTTGTATTTTGCCACATGACGCAGGCCGACCTTGTCCAGAAATGCCTTGACGCCCAAGTAATCTTTGCCCGTAAGGTCCGGCATCACGTAAAAGGGCATGGGCTCCCCGTCCGCCACCAGCAGCGAAGCGCCCTGGCGAAGCCCGATTTCTTCCCCGTCCTTGGGCCACTGGCTGAGGACGCGGCCCTTGGTGCGGCCCTTGAACGGAATGCGTGAAATAATCTTCGCGTCGGTGTCCACTTCCTTCAGCAGCGTGCGCGCGAAACTCAAGGTTTCGCCTTCCAGTTGTGGAATCGTTTTGACGGCGGGGCCCGATGAAAGCGTGACGTGCACGCTCCGGCCGGCCTTGATCTTTTCGCCTTCTCGCGGAACTTGCAACAGGATCTTGCCTTTTTCCACGATGTTATCCGGGACGGCTTCTTCGTTGACCAGCAGGGTGAGGTTCAAACCGGCGATGGTTTGCCGCGCTTCCTTTTCGCTGAGGTTGAACAGGAAGGGCACTTCCACCACCTTGCCCTGAATCTGCGACTTGATGGTGATCCAGGTAGCAGCGGCGCCGCCCAAAATCAAAAACAAACCGGACACCCCGGCAAGGAAGGTCCAAAAAAGGACACGATGAACGAAACTACGCTTAGCCATCTGGCGTGCCGTCCTCCCTTGTCACGGGGAAATGATAGACCCGGTGTTTAGGAGCTGAGGGTTTGCTTGGAGAGCTTGGACTTCAAACGGTTGGCCGTATTGCGGTGGATGAAACCTTTCTTGGCGGAAGTGTCGATGAGGGAAACCAGACCGGGCAGTTTGTCGGTGCAGTTCTCGCCGCCGGCGAGCGCGGCGCGGTATTTTTTCAGGGCGGTGCGCAGACGGCTCTTGCCGGCGCGGTTGCGGCTGCGGCGTACCAGATCCTGTTTCGATTTCTTCAATGCAGATTTGTGATTTGCCATTCACTAGACTCCTGATGTTTTGGAAACGCAATTCTAACAAGCCCCTACCAGGCCAACGCGTAAGTATAGTGAAAGCCCGATGTAGAAGCAAGAAGAATTAACCGAGCCCGGCAAGAAAAGAGCCCGGCGCGCGTTCTTATCATTATATACATACGTGCGAATCCTTAAAAGGGACGAACCGGTTCGGGCAGGAACTCGTGAAAGTCGGAGGAAGTCGAGCTGTGCCGTGTCCGTATGAATCAGGTTGCAGCCGGCCCGCTCATGCTCGAACAAAATCGAAAGATTTTTCAACTTTTTGGGCGAAAACAATCTTCTGGATTGTTAAGTGACGAATTGCCTCGTAAATTATCAACCTTAACGGCTAAAAGCCCTGTTTTTGAACGATAATGGGGGACTTTACCCGGGAACAGGTATCCTCGAGCGTCGCGATACCGGTTCCGTTCTTGGGAATGAGACTGGTTTCAGACCCACAAGGTGGTCCTGTTCTCGGGATTGGTGCTACCTTGCCGGCGGTGAGGTGGTTCCAATCCCGGAAATGGGCTCAATGAATTGCCAACCCCGGTTGTTTTTCCGAGAATGGGACCTCCCGGTCGTCTTTCGGCGGGGTCTTTTTCGAGCGCCAGGTTGTGAAAACTTCCGGGTTCGGTTCTCATCTCGGGGTTCGATGCACCCTTTACGAATTTAACCTGCCTCGATTTTGTCTGGAAAACGCCGGTTTTGACATTTTCAGGCGGGATGTTCGGGGTGGATGTTGTGTTTTGGGATTCTACAATACCGGTGCTCGGGAATGGAGCTTCATTTGCTGACGTGGGTAGTCCTTTTTCCGGGAACGGAGGCGGGTTACCCGGAGCCTTGCCCCGGATTGGTTTGTGGAACACCTTCAGCGCCGGAAAATGGCGAGGCAGCCCGCTTATTTATTTGCTGTCAGCTTATAGTGATAGTGAACCATAGAGTGCGCCTTGGAGTAGATCCAAGAGCCGGTTCCTTTGCGGTCCTAATTAGGATGCCAGGTGTTTGGCCATTTTTTTCTTGAACTCGGTCAACTCCGGGCAGACCTGCAACAGTCCCGGCCATTGTTTGCCCAAGGGGCTCATGGCCCGTTTGCGTCCGCGACCCGGCGATTTGCCCCATCCTTTTTCTGCCAGGAAGCCGTCGCACCAGGTCTCTTTCGGGTGGCAATGGGCGCGGATTTCCCGCCAGGGCGTGTTCAGCTCGCTACGGTGAAGCGCCAAAAGCCAGACCTCGACTTCTTCAACGGCAACGCAGGCGAGCAACGGCTCGTGTTCGCTTTCGCGTTTGGCAGCGCGGTTCTCATTGTGGTTCGGCTTGTTGCAATCTCGATCCACCATCAATAAAAAGAGATCGATCATGGGGTTATCGGCGACGATTTTCTCGATGATCTTTGCGTCGAGGGCCGCGGAAACACCGTTTAGGTGAGGCTCGCGGAGCACCTCTACGCGGGCGTTCGGTTTACCCAGGTCGGTCAGGATTTGGGTGACGATGGGTTTGAGGATGTACTGATCATAGGTTGGATCTTCAGGGATGATCATGACTTTCAAAGAGCGCGCTCCAACCAACCCGTCCTGAACAGGTCGCCGATCCCCCGTTTCGCCACAAGTTCATCGAATTTGGGCAGGTCCTTCAGGCGTTTCATCACAGTGCCGGGCACATCGGGAAAACGGCCGAAAGCGACAGCGTTCCCAAGGGTTTCCCCTGTACATTCGTCGAGTGTGATCGGCGAGTGCGTGGTGGCGATGATTTGAAGATTCTTTTCGCGAACAAAATTTTCCAGCAGTTCGCTCAGCAGGTAGATGCGTTTGGGATGCAGGCCCATTTCAATCTCTTCAATGAGCAAGATACTGTCATCGGGCACGGTATAAAGAGCGGTCAACAGGCTGAGAAATCGCAACGTACCGTCTGAAAGAATGCTTGCCGGAATGCGGACGCCGTCTTTCTCGACCAGGACCAGCATGACATCGCGCTCGGTCACCATAAAATCCAGGTCTTGCAATTCCGGCGCACACAACTCCTGAAGCCAGTCCAATAGATCGGCTTTGCCGCCCGTGTTGCAAAGATGGAAGATCACTGACGACAGGTTGCCTCCGTTGACCAACAAAATAGTTTGGTCTTTCGGTGCATAACCCCTGGCCCCTGAAGCGTCGATGATGAAGTGATGAACCTTTCCGATCAATGCTCCGGCAACGACTTCCCAAGCTGCTCTGGTTTCAGCAACACCCTCAGCGGTAGCCATGACCACACCTAAGTTCGGCAAGAAGCTGTGGTACGCGGGATAAGCATAGGACACCTTACTGCCGTTTCCCACATCGACCTTAAACGCGGCTGCCTGAGAAGGAGCCTTGTCATCTTTCCAAGCCAACGGCTTGCCGCCCGCGCTCAGGGTTTCGCGGGTAACGGCCGTTTGGTTTTGGCCGTCGTGCGCAAGACCCAGTTCGTGTGAAACCATACGGGCGTCATGTTGCCAGCAGGTCTTTACGGAAGCTGTATTGAACCCGGCTTGAAATACGTCGGTGACACTGCCTCGGATATGCGCGGCCGTGGCGGGGAAATGGACGGCATTACCCAGGGCCAGTCCATGAATGAAGCCGACCGCTTCCAAGAGGTTGCTTTTGCCCGAGGCGTTGGGTCCGACAAGGAGCGTCAACGGGGCCAGGTCGACCCCTTGTTGCGCAAAGCTTTTGAAATGCTCCAATTCTATGCGGACCAACATATCCTGATTCCTTCGAGGCAAATGCCGTGTTCATCTTAACGTCATCGGGCCGAATCGACAACTAACATAACATGCCTTGTAGATTACCGATGCATCGATGAGACGACCTGGATCAGGATTCCGGCGGGGTTGTTTCGGTGAAGAAGGGTAGGTCGTCCGCTGCTGCCAGAAGGGCTACCAGGCTGTCGTAGCCGCTGATATCGTAGCGCTTGCGGAAGTTGACCCAGGCCAGCAGGCAGGCCATGCGGATCCAGGAATCGTCCCAGGAACCGTCCCAGTCGGCGGCGAAGGCGGCCAGGGCCTCGAAACCGCTGTCCACGCGGGCTTTTTGGCGCTGGATGTAGGGCGAATCGGTGATGCCGTCGCGCTCTAATAAGAAGATGTTCACGCCCGTGTCCATGACCGTGTTGACCATGCAGTAGCGGTTACACTGCGCCGCATCTTGGAAGAGGGGCTTGCCCGCCTTTTGCCGGATGTGAAACAGAATGGCCGTAGAATCCGTCAGGAACAGGTCGCCGTCGTGGAGGAAGGGGACGCGCCTGGTCGGTGATTGTTGGTTGCTTTGGGTGAAATCCGTGGCCACGAATTCAAAGTCAAAGCCCTCCTGGCTCAGGGCCATACGGCAGTGTCGTACGTAAGGCGATGTGTAAGATCCGTGCAGTTGCATGGTGCCTCCCATTAGTGTTCCGACCGGGTCTGGAAAACTCGGTCCGGTTCCGGTGATTCTCTCCCTGAAGCATCGACAAGATTACCATGTTCCTCAGGGGATGCGGCCGGAAATATGGCCTTAACCCGGGCGATTCTCGGCTTGGATAGAAAGGGGGTGTATCCCCCCTGGGCGCGCACGCATCCTGCGTGCATTTCCAGACGGTTGCATTAGAATGACCGTGGGTCATGAATAAAGCCGGGAAGTTGTAAAGCGCGCATAACCTTCTTCACGCCTTTGCTATACCTCGGCTGCCCTCAGCCAAGCCGGGATTTTGGGCCCCGGGGCGTGTATGGGCACCCGCTTGCAAGGACGCGGAGCGCGAGGGAGTAAGCGCTCATTGCAACTGCCGGGATCCATTCATAACCTACGGTCATTCTAATGCAACCGTCTGGAAATGCACGCAGGATGCGTGCGCGCCCAGGGTTTTTCGCCTCGCCTCGCCCGGAGGGCGATTCTCGGCTTGCGCCCAGGGGGCTTCCTATGTCCAGAAGGTGGTTAGGGCTTTGGCCAGGGCCTTGTCGTTTCCTACGTATTCGGGTTGCCATTCCGGGGGGAATAGGGCTCGGTAGCGGCTTTGGGCGAAGCGGTCGTCTACCAGGCAGACCACCCCCCGGTCTTCTTCCGAACGGATGACTCGGCCCGCGGTTTGGAGGACGCGGTTCAGGCCCGGGTATTGGTAGGCAAAAGCGAAGCCGTCCTCTCCGGCGGCTTGGAAGTGGGCGCGGATCAGGTCGCGTTCCAGACAGACTTGCGGCAGGCCCACGCCCACTACCACCACGCCGATGAGCCGGTCGCCGGTCAGGTCGATGCCCTCGCCGAAGGCGCCGCCCATGACGGCCCAGCCCACCAGGGTTTCCTCGCCCGGTTGATCGAAGCGTTTCAGGAAGTCGTCCCGGGCCGCATCGTCCATGCGCCGATCTTGCACCAGGGAATTCACGTGCGGGTATTCCTCCTGAAAAACCTCGTAGACGGAGGCCAGGTAGGCGTAGCTGGGGAAATAGACCAGGTAATTGCCCGTTCTCGCGCTCGTAACTTCGGCGATGAGTCGGCTCAAGGGCCGTCGGCTGCCCTCGCGGGCGCGGTAGCGGGTGGCGATGTAGGGGGCGATCAGCAGGTTCAGGTTTTCGGGCGGGAAGGGCGACGGCAGCCGCAGCAGGCCGCTCTCGGGGTTGCCGCCCAACAGGCGGGCGTAGTAGGCGAAGGGCGTCAGGGTTGCCGAGAAGAAGACGGCGTTGGTGCATTTCTTAAGGGTGGCGTCCAGTCTTTTGGCCGGGTCCAGGTTGTACAGCTTGATGGTCATTTCCTTGCGTTCCCGGCGCAGGATGGCCCGAAAATCCTCGTCGAAGAATTCGGCGGTGCGAATGAAGCGCCGCGCTTCGAAATAGTAATCCATCAGTTCCTGCGGCGGCGGTTCGGCGGCGGGTTCTGCAAAAAACTCCTCGCAGGCGGCGCAGAAGCGGTGGAGCACGGGCAGTAATTTGGCGGGAACCTCGCGGGCCACTCGTTCGGTTTCGTCCTCCATCTCCTTGCGCACGGCCAGGAACCAGCGATTGACGGCCTTGAGACCAAGGGCGACCTTGCGGGAGAGGGGCTCTACCGTGCGTCGCAAAGCCAGGGTGTCTCGTTTGGTCAGGGCCGCTGAATACATGCCTCGGGCGCGGTCGACCAGGTTGTGGGCCTCGTCGATCAACAGGACGTAATCGCCCTTCTCCTCGAAGAAGCGGTGGAGATGCGCGCCCGGGTCGAAGGCGTAGTTGTAGTCGCAGACCACCAGGTCGCACCAGCTTGAGGCCTCCAGCGACAGCTCGAAGGGGCAAACCGTATGCGTGCGCGCCACCGCTTCGATGGTCGCCCGGTCCATCTGGTCGTGGGTGAACAATTCGTCCAGTGCGGCGCGCAGCCGGTCGTAGAAACCCAGGGCGAAGGGGCATTCCTCAGGGTCGCAGGGCGCTTCGAAACAGATCTTGTCGCGAGCGGTCAGGTGGACGGCTTTCAGCTTCAGGCCCTTGGTCCGCATGGCGGCAAGTCCTGAGGCGGCGACCTGGGCGCCCATGGTTTTGGCGGTGAGGAAGAACAGTTTCCGGTATTTGCCTTCACCCAGCGCCTTGAGGGCCGGATAGAGCGCGCCCATGGTTTTGCCGATACCGGTGGGCGCCTGGGCGAACAGGCGGCGGCCCGCGGCGACGGCGCGAAACACCTCGGCGGCGAATCGGCGCTGACCGGGACGAAAGGCGTCGAAGGGAAACGGCAGGTCTTGCAGTGTCGCATCGCGCTCCTGGAGCCAGGCGGCTCGCACGGTGACCCAACTGAGGAAAGCGGACGCGATGTGTGCGAAGAAATCGTCAAGCTGTTGTCTTTCGAAGCGGTGTCTGGTGATGTTGGTGGTGTGATCATCCACATTCAGATAGGTCAGCTGTACCCAAATCACCTTCAGGTCCCGTTCATGCGCGACCATGTAAGCGTACAACTTGCCCTGGCTTAGATGCAGGGCGCGGGCGTGTTCGCCGATTTCGTCGAAGGGCAGCCGGGTGGTCTTGATCTCTTCGACGGTGATCTCCTCGCCCTCGAAGAGGCCGTCGATGCGGCCGCTGATCTCCAGGACGACGTGATCCAGTTCGTGGGTGTGGCGAACGGAGACCTCGGCTTTATAGGACTCGCCGCGAGCCCGCTGCACCTTCTGGTGGCCGATGATGCCTTCCACGGCCGACAATGAACCGAAGCGACGGCGGTGTAAATCGCCGGAACGCAAGGCAAAGGCAACCAGTTCACGGGCCGCAATGCGGAAGACGGTCTTGCCGTTCATGGCGTTATTCTGGAAGATGCGCCGAATAAAAACAAGCGTTTTCGGGTTGTGCTTATGGAACACCGGTCACTTTTTTGTCCCATCCATTAAATTCTAAACACTAATTTCCGGGTTACTTACGTATAATGTTGGACCTAGGAGCAAAGAACGTCTTTGTGATCCCGCCGCGTGAGGGTCCCGGCGGCAGGCTGTCTCACCATTGCCGGGTAACCGGAGCCGCGATCCAAGGAAAGCAGTGCATTGGAAAGTTAAGGAGTTACATTCATGAATCTATCTCAATCCGAAGTTCAATCCCTGTTAGACAATGAGTTGAAGAGCATCAGCGATGCCTCTCTGATACATCAGATCCGTCCTTTGTTGATCACGCCGCATCGCGTGGAACGCGAGTGGGACTACGGCGAGGAGCGCCGTACCTATCCCTGTTGGACCGTTATGGCCCACCATATGACCAATTCCGGGATTGCCTATTGCAACCAGGGTTTCGGACCGTCGCATCCCTGGGGGCTGGTCTTTTTGTCGGGCGATATGATGGGGATGGGCTTGAAGGCCGCCTGGTTCGATTCTTTCGAGATTGCCTTCAAGGAATCGATGGCCTACGGCTGGTAGAAACGCAGGGCAACCGCCCCTCCGCAAGCCGGGTTGAAACTTCCCCGGCTTGACTCTCGTCGAAACGGCTTGAAGGCGGTTGCTAAGCGCTACTTTTGTGATTCAGGACGCCCGAGCGTGGGCGGGCTTCAACAGGTTGCGGATTTTTTGGGCGACCTCGTCGGGCGAGGGAACTATCCCGCCGGCGGAGCCCAGGAATTCGATTTGACGACTTCCCTCGGCGGCCAGGCGAATGTCATAGAGCAACTGACCCATGCTCATCTCCACGTTCAGCACGGTCGCGTTGCTCCGAGCCTTGTCCATGGCGGCGCGGCAGGCGTCGTAGGGGAAGGGATTGAGCGTAATCGGCCGGAACAGTGCCACGTTCATACCTTCCTCGCGTACCTCGTCGACGGCAGTCTTGCAGATGCGCGCCATGGTGCCGAAGGCGGTAAGCAGCAGATCGTAGGGTTTGTCGCCGTTGTAGAGTTCCCAGCGGACATCTTCACGAGCGGCGCGTGCGTATTTTTCGGCCATTTTAAGGTTGTGCCCGTTCAGTGCCAGCGGGTCCAGGTAGAGGGAGTTGACCACGCGGCGCTTACGGCCCTCGCAGCCCGTCACCGCCCAATCGTTGGGAGGCATCGGCTCGCCTCGGCCCTTGGTGGGGAAGGACACCGGCTCCATCATCTGACCGATCATGCCGTCGGCGCAAACCATCACGGGATTGCGGTACTTTTCGGCCAGATCGAAGGCTGCCGTCATCAGGTCGACCGCCTCCTGGACCGATGACGGGGCCAGGACCAATACCTGGTAATCGCCGTGACCGTGCCCCTTGGTGGCCTGTAGATAATCGCTTTGGGCGGGCAGAATACCACCCAGACCCGGACCGGCGCGCATGATGTTGATGATCACGCAGGG
>JASJCB010000262.1 GCA_030066195.1 Acidobacteriota bacterium | reverse complement strand
TGTCCATTTCTTTCCGATATATCAAGAAATACGTCCCTGAATAATCTTTTATCGGGCGACATATTGGCTGCCATGCATCACCTCACATTCAAAACACTTCCTATTCGCTGATACATCTTCTCCATCGGCCCACCGTTCCTTCCGGTGAGGCCGGCCAAGTCGACAGTGTGAGGTTCTTCCATTACTGACCGAACCGAGGCTCTCTGCCAAGAACAGCGCTTGCGGACATTCGGCAGCGGCTCTGTCGCCGTCGGTGTCTTCTTGTCCGTGCTGCTGGTCATGCAACCCCTGACCGGAAATATACTCAAAGAGACGGAATCGAAAGAAAGGATCATGGCGGCCTACATCTACAAATTTCCGTTGTTTGTGGAATGGCCGAATGATGAGGACGAGGAGTTCCTGATCGGCGTCCTGGGCCCCGATCATTTCGAGGATGTCTTCAAGCCCGTACAAGGAACCAAACTTCAAAACCATACCCTTGTCATTCGCCATTTCGGTCATGACGCCGACATGAATGATCTGGGCCGCTGCCGCATCCTCTTTATTTCACCGAAATTAGCAGATCGATTCGGCAGTATCCTGGAGCAATTGGCGGGTAAGCCGGTGCTCACCGTCAGCGAAAGCAAAGGCTTTGTGGAAATGGGCGGCATGATCAATTTCGTCACCTGGAGGAACCGGGTCCGCTTCGAATTGAACCCCAAGGCCGCCAAAAGCGCCGGCATCACCATGCGGTCCAGGTTCCAACGCCTGGCCTTGCGCATCGTTCCCTAAAGGAAGTCGATTATGAATTCCATCGGTTCCCGTTTTCAACACTGGATCGGCAGCATGTCCATCAACCGTAAATTGTTGGTCATCAACCTTTTGGTAAGTGCGTTGGCCATGACCGCGATGGGTGCGGGGCTTGCCGTGTTCGTATATCGGTCAGCCTATCGTCAGATGGTGTTCGATTTGGAAACACACGCGGCTGTATTGGCGGATAACTGCACCGCCGCTTTGACCTTCGACGATTCGGAGGACGCACGCGATGTCCTGAATTCTCTCCGCGCCAACCCGCCCGTACGCGGCGCCCGACTGTTCGACGAAGCCGGCGAGGTGTTCGCGAGTTATTTGAAGCAGGGAGAAACAGCGCCTGGATTCCCGGAGCGCCCAAAGCCTGCCGGCCATTACTGGGAAGGAAATTTTCTTTACCTGACACGCGCCGTCGATTTGGAAGGTCGCATCATCGGTCACCTGGTGATCGTGGCCGACAACACGCGACTGAACGCCGGTTTGCAACGAACCCTATGGGTCTTTTTATTGACCCTGTTCGCGGCGTTAATCCCGGCCTGGCCGGCCTCCCGGCGTCTACAGCGTTTGATCGCCCTGCCGGTGATCAAATTGGCCGCGGCCGCCAATCACATTACACAAGGCGCCGATTATTCACTACGCGTGGATTGGGACAGCCGGGATGAATTGGGCCAGTGTATTGCGGCTTTTAACGCTATGTTGGCCCAGATCGAGGTGCGTTCGGAAGAGTCGGAACACCTTCGTCGCCTGCTGCAAAACATCATCGACTCCATGCCGTCCATGATTATTTGTACCGATAAACAAGGCCGGGTGACCTGGTGGAATGCCCAGGCCTCCATCATGTCGCAGGGAAACAGCAGCCGGGGCTTGAACAAACCGCTCAGTTACATTTTTCCCCAATTGGGCAGTAAGTTGGACCTGATCAGAACGGCTATTGCCGAGGGCAAACCCCAGAAGAATGCCAAGGTCCACATGTTGATGGGCGGTCGCAAACGCATCGAAGATATCACCGTCTACCCTCTGACGGCCGACGGCGTGGACGGCGCGGTGATCCGCGTGGATGATGTGACGGACCGCGTTCGCATGGAAGAGGCGGTGATTCAGTCCGAGAAAATGTTATCGGTCGGCGGTTTGGCTGCGGGCATGGCCCACGAAATCAATAATCCGCTGGCGGGCATCCTGCAAAACATCCAGGTTATACGCAATCGCATGAGCCCCGACCTGGAACGCAACCGGACAACTGCCGTGGATTGCGGCACCACGATCGAAGCCGTCTCTGCATTCATGAAACGACGCGACATTTTGTCCATGGCGGATTCCATCTATGATTCGGGTAGGCGGGCCGCCCAAATTGTCGACAACATGCTGTCCTTCAGCCGCAAGAGCGAGGCCGATGTACAATTGAATGATCCGGGCAACCTGCTTGACCGCACCATTCAACTGGCGTCCAATGATTATGACCTGAAAAGGAAATATGATTTCCGGCAGATTGAAATCGTGAGAATTTACGACCCTCACCTGGGTCCGGTGCCCTGCGAGGGAAGCAAGTTACAACAGGTTTTCCTGAACCTGCTCAAGAACGGCGCCGAGGCCATGGCCGAGGAAAATAGACAGCGTCGCGCTCACGGCGCTCCCGCCAAAGCTTCGAGATTTGTCTTGCGGACTTGCAGGGACAAACCGTTTGCCCGCATCGAGATCGAGGATAACGGACCCGGAATGGATGAAGCCACGCGGAAGCGTGTGTTGGAACCCTTCTTTACGACCAAAGAAGTAGGCGTGGGCACCGGCCTGGGTTTGTCGGTATCCTATTTCATCATTACCGAGAACCACCGCGGCGCCATGGAGGTGGAATCGTCGCCGGGTAAAGGTACCCGGTTTATCATCAACTTGCCGCTGGTGAGGGAAAAAGCCTGATTATTGTTCGGGTATGCGGGCTTTCAATTTTTTCAGCAAAGCACGCGTGTAATCGTTGTCCGCGTCCAGTTCCAATGATCGTTTCAGGGCCTCGACGGCTTCCTCGATCCTCCCGGAACGAGCCAGGGCCTCGCCCAAGCTGTCGTGAACACCCGCATACTCGGGAAATCGCTCCGCGTTGATGCGGAACAGGCGCAGAGCCTCCTCCAAATGCTCGTCTTCCATGAGGCGTTTCCCCAGTTTGTCCAACTGTTGTCTGGAGAGTCCCATGGCCTCTGCATCCGAGACCAGGGCCAACACCTCGTCCAAGACCTCGCCCACGTTCTCGTCTTGAGAGATATTTTCCACCAGTTTGCGCAGCCGACTCAGATTTTGGTTCTTGCCTTCTTTTTTGGGACTACGCGTGCGGTAGAAAACCTTTTGCTCTCCCATGGTGACCTTGCCGCTCAGTCGGATCACCCTGGTCTTGCCTTCCTTCCGGCGGCGGGGCGCCCTACTTTCGCCCATGACCGCCCGGGTAGTTGCTTCCAAACGAACGTTTTCGGGTAACTCCAAGCGGGATTGGCCCATGGTCATCTTCAGGTCGATGTCGGCATCGCGCATGAAATCGCCGCTGTTGCTGATCCGCATCCCACCCATGGTGCCTTTTAACCGAGCCCTTGCGAAGCGGAAATTTTGAGCGTCGTAGATATTGGCCTCGCCCATGGTGCTCTTGATGCGCAAAAATTCCATTTCGACCGGATTGGGCCGGCTCATATGCACGTCCAGGCGGCCGGCGGTATGGGCGATGTCGGCGTCTTCAAGGGCCAGGCCGCCCAAACGGATGCGGGAGGTCCCGGTATTGCCGCGAACGGTCAGGGCGAGCGGGGTTTCGCGGGGTAACACGATCTTGAGGCGGTTTTCGTCGTTGAAATCGGTGTTGTAGAACCAGGGTCGAGTCTTGGGCACCAGGTCGATGCGGTATTCGATATAGTTGTCGCGCTCTTCGATCTCGCGCTTCAGTTTGAAATTGGCCTTGTCATAGCGCCCTTCCACGTTGACCCGCCCCGGTTCGGCGCCCGGAAAGATGTCGACCTCGGCCATGCTGGTGCCGATGAACAGACGAATGGGTTTTGATGGTTGGTCGCCGCCTGGAGGAACCGCCCCGGCTTTTTCGTGAATTTCTTCAACGGCCATGTGCTCATCGATCGACGTGAACTCGGGTACCTCGGGTTGATTGATAGCCACTCCGAGACCCAAGAATAAAACCAGGAGCACCAAAATGCCGGAACAGCCCAGGCAGCCGACAAAGGTGCGCCTGGCGCAACCCATCGACTTAGCCACGATCTTCCTCCCCGTTCACTATTGATAAACCGTTATACGGTCCTTCCCCTAAATGATTAAACGCTGCAAAGCACTCCTGAGTTTGCAACTTTAGGTAATCTTTGTCCTTCAATGTTATTTTAAAAGTGACCAATAGCATTCGTCAATCCGCTACCCGATCGCGTTCGTGGGACCACATGGCCGGTGTAATCAACAAAAAGAGGGAAGCGACGGACAACAGGACCATGATCATGCCCGTGGCGAAGGCCGTTGCATAACCGTGGTTTTCGGCGATAAAACCGGTACCGACACTGACCAGGATGGTGGCAAACACCCCCGCGCAATCCTGAAAGGTATAATCGGTAGCGCCGTGGACCGGGGCGCTCTGGTCCATCATGAAGCTGAAGACGGCCACGATGACCATGCTGGCGACGATGTGATCGGCCAATACACTGACGAGCATGATCGGCAGGTCGGTAATTTGATAGGCGGCTACATAAAGGTAGAGGCCGAAAGGGACCAGTTGCAACAGGCCGTAATACACCAGGGAATGCTTGCGCCCCAGCCGGGCGGCGAACATGCCCCCGATCAGAGCGCCGACCAGACCGGCCAGCGGTCCGGCAACGCCTTGGAGCCAGCCGATCTGGCCGATGCTATATCCTTTTTCGTTGAGCATGGTGATCACCCAACGGCGTATGAAACCGTCGCTGGAACGGTAGATCATGATAAATAGTAACAGGCGGATGACGCCCTTGCGGCGCAGGAACGAAAACAGTCCCATCTTCACCACTTGAGCCACATCGAAAGCCTTCTCCCTGGTCAAAAGAACGGGAATCATGCATAGCGCCATCAAAGAACCCATGGTAAGGAAGGCCGACGCCCATCCGACCGATTCCATCAGGATCAGGATCAAACCGCCGCCGACCATATACCCGGTCCAATACCCGCCCATCTGGATGCCGTTGCCCCAGCCGCGTTCCTCCGGTTCCAGGATATCGACGCCGAAACCGTCCGTCGCGGTATCCTGGATGGCGCTGACCAGATTGATGAAGGTCAGAGAAGCAATCAGCAGGCTGGTATCGATCTCTTCGCCGGGAATAGCCAGGGCCATGACCAGGAGGCTCATGAGACACTGCATGGGAATGATCCAACTGCGGCGACGACCCATACGGGCGCTGTAGAAACGATCCACCAACGGCGCCCAGATGAACTTGAAGATCCAGGGGAAGTACAAAACCAGGGCCAATATACCGACCTGATCCAGGCCCATGCCCCGCTGTACCATAAAAATCGGCGCGGCAATGCGAAACCCATGCGGAAGGCCCTGTGAAACATACAAGGAGCCGAGCAGGCCCAACTTCTTCAACAATGAGAGATTCATGAATCAACCTTAAAGCACAAGTGGGGGACCGGGGGCGCGCCGGGGCGGATTTCCCCTAGACTATAGCCGGCATCACAGGTCCCTGGCAAGGGCCAAGTGCGCCGAAAGCTCCTGGAATCCAAGGTTACTCTGCAACTTGATCCCTTTTTCCCGTTGGAAACGTATGTAAGAATGACGGGGAGGCTTTGAGAATCGATTGTCGAGGTGTGCATGAATGAAATATCACGAGAACCGGCAACCACTGAACCGGCGTTGCCCGATTCCCTCAAGAAGCAATACCGAATCACACTGATCGGTTTGATCGTTGCCTTTTTTCTCCTGTGGTTCATCATTCCCCTGTTTGTCCCCGGGCTATCGCGGACCATGTTCATGGTGACCCTGCCCTTCCGCAATCTGGGCATCTTCGTGCATGAAATGGGTCACGGCTTGTTTGCCCTGCTTTCAGGCGGCAACTTCCACTGGTTCCAGATGGAATTGATGCAGGGCGGCGTGGCGATCACCTCGGGCGGCTTGCGGGTCTTTACCTTGTTGGGCGGCCTGCTGGGTCCCGCCTTGATCGGCGCCGTTTTATTGCAAACCTCGACCCGCTTGCACAATCTGCGTTGGGTGATGATCGGTCTGGGGTTGTTCTTCTGCTGCGGCGTCTATTACATGATAAAACCCGTCTTCTTATCTGCCGAGCAATACCCTCTCCTGCAGAACTGGTCCGCGGGTTCTCTGATTGCGCTGGTGATTCCGGTCGGCGGCGCGGCGGTTACCTTTTTCCTGATGCGGTTGGGCGATGCCTTACAACGCCTCTACCTGCAAATGTTGGGCATTCTGATGTGCTATTCCGGCTATAGCGATACCGCGTACATTTTTCGGTTCGAACAGTTGGATAACGGTTTGTACAGCGACACTCGCATGCTTGCCTCCCTGCTGGGCCCCTCACCTGAGAACGTACCGCAGATGTTGTTCGTCATCGTGGCGGGCGGTATCTCCGTCCTCAACTTCGGGCTCATGTTCTGGGGCACCTGGCGGGCCTTGAAACACTGAGAAATCCGCCGGTATTCAATCCATATGGCACATTTGCTCCAAAGCCAGGACCAGTGCATGCGTGCCTCGATCCCCCTTGCCTTGGGCCTTGACCGCTCGATAAAGTTGGTTGACCAGCGCCAAACCCGGTAGACTGAGGTCCATACGGGCAGCCTCATCCAAGGCGATCTCCATATCCTTGATAAAATGATCGATAAAGAAACCCGGATCGAAGTTCCTGGCCAGGATGCGTGGCGCCAGGTTATCCAGGGTCCAACAGCCGGCGGCGCCGGAGCCGATGGATTTGAGTACCGTTTCCAGATCCAACCCGGCCTTACGACCATAGATCATGGCCTCGCAAACCCCGATCATGGTGCCCGCGATAGTGATCTGATTGACCATCTTGGTATGTTGCCCGGCGCCGGCCTTGCCCTGGTGCACGATGTTCCTGCCCATGCACTCGAACAGCGGCATGACAGAGGCCACGGGCTCTTCGTCTCCGCCGACCATGATGGACAGGGTGCCGTTGCGCGCGCCCACATCGCCGCCGCTGACCGGTGCGTCTACCGATTGAGCATCCAGGTCGCGAGCGGCCGCGTAGATTCTTTCGGCCAGGCTGGGTTTGGTGGTAGTCATATCGACCAGGATCATGCCCGCGGTGGTCCCGGCCAGAATGCCCTGATCCTGGAAATAGACTTCTTCAACATCCTTGGGAAAACCGACCATGGTGAAGACGATTTCCGAGTGCCGCGCGACCTCTGCCGGGCTCTCATGCCAGGATGCGCCCGCGCTCAACAAGTCTTCCGCTTTTGCCCTGGTGCGGGAGTACAGATGTAATGAATGACCCGCATTCATCAGATGCCGCGCTTGCGACTGACCCATAACCCCGGTACCGATCCAACCGATTTGCCTGGTTTCCACACATACCCCCTGAAAATGGATGATCGAGATCCACGCCATTCTACCAGGGAAAAAAATAAATCGCCACGACCGGGGATAGATCGAAAGATCGAGCCGGCGGCGAGTACTTACAAAGCCGGTTGTCCGTAGCTCAATTGACCCACTCGGTTTTAACCTTACCGGCGACCATGGTCAGGTTCCAACTGACTTCCCGGTCCATATCTCCCCAAGCTGCATATAACTCGTCATAGACCTGATCCATGGGATTGTCCTTGTGCTCGGCACGGTAGTTTTTGTAGGCCGACCAGGTGACCAGGTAGCCCAGCACGCGCTCTCGAGACCAGGTCGCCTTCATGGTGAACAGGGGAGAATCGATCCGTTCGAACGGAAACGGAAGCGTGGCGTATTTGGCGTTTACCATGGCGCGTTCCGGCGGCCAGTAGGGACCGAGAATCGTATGCGCGTAGCGATCCACGATGTCGTCGATTTGCGGGGTGGTGCGGAAGAAGTCATAGGTCCAGGCAGCCAGAAGCGCATTGGGTTTGGCCACGCGCCGGACCTCGTCATAGAAGCGGTCGAAATGGAACCAGTGAATCGCCTGTGCCGCGGTGATCAGGTCTACCGAATGATTCGGCAGGCCGGAAGCCTCGGCAGGCGCCGCATGGTAGGTAACACGAGGATGCTGTTCCGCGTTGGCCAGTTGTTTCTCACTGGCGTCGGTCGCCGTTACCCGCTCGAAGTAAGCGGCCAGGGCGCATGCCGCCTGGCCGGTCCCCGTGGCGCAGTCCCAAACATGGTTCCGGGCGGGCGCCGTTTCGGCCAGCCAGGAGAAGAGGTTCTCGGGATAGGTCGGGCGAAAACGGGCGTAGTCTTGCGCCAGACCTGAGAAATGATCCTTGAATTGTGTCATCGGCACCTCCGCCGCCATTATAGCAACCATGGCAAAACCGGGTAATTGACATCTTTGACGAGCCTGCTTCGTTGCGATATCATTTCACGTGGAGGTCCCCATGATTACAGTCCTGCTGCTTGTGCTTGTCTTGGGTGAAACCGGCGAGTTGGTTTTGCGGAACGGCAAGACCCTGGCTTATCGCGACTCCTATGAAGTGAAAGACGGTCATGTTCTCTTCCATAACCCGAAGGGCGACCTGTTCAAGCTGCCCCTGAGTATGGTTGATCTGGACAAAACTGAAGCGCGCGCCGAAGCTCGCAAGAAGGCCGCTCAGGCGCAACCGGAAGCCGAACCGAAACAAGAACTGACCCCCTTCGAGCGCTTTGCCCGAGATGCGCAACAAACCGAGGACGGCAAAGGCGGCAATGTCATCATCTTAGAGCAGGGCGCCGGCCCCTTGCCTGGGACGAGTACCTCTTCCCCAAGCACTGACGAGGGATCTGAAGAAAAGAAAGACGACGGCAAGAAAAAAGAATCGCAAGATAACTGCAAGCGTCTTCGCACAAGAATTTCCATCTTGGAGCGTGAGGCGACCTCGCTTCGGCGTCAGAAACAAACTGCCGAGAGCAGAGCCACGGATATCGCGAAAGAGAACGCGTTGGAAAAGAAGCTGACCGATGTGGAGAATCGCTTGAAATCGCTGAGAGAGCAGCTCAAGAATTGCAAATAGCGTTTATTGCAGTTTTTCCAACATGCGGGCGATTCCCTCGGTCTTCCGGCCGTGGCGCATGCCGTGACGTAGGTAGCGAACCGCTTCATCTTTCTGCCCTTGCAAGCGAAGTATACGGGCCAGGGCCAGGTAGGCGCGGTCATACTTGGGGTCCAGTTCCACGGCACGTCGGTAGGCCGCAACGGCGCCCGGACGGTCCCCCAAGCGGAACCGGGTCATGCCCAGATAATACCAGGAGGCGGTCATGTTCGGGCGAACCGCCACCGCCCGGCTCAGTAGATCGCGAGCGGCTGCCATTTCGTGTTTCTTGATGTGGTAAAGAGCCAGGTTATGCAGGCCCTCCGGGCTTTCGGGATATTCGTCGAGATATGCCTTCAACAGGTCAGCGCCCTCCCGATTCTTTCCCATGGCGATCAGGGCGATGCCCATCCGCTCCGTCGCCCAGGGATGGTTCGGGTGTTTGGCCAGGATTCGGCTGAGCACCTGTCGGCTTTCCTCGAATGCATGCTGCTTCAAAAGGGCATCGGCCAGGGCGATATAGGGCTCCAGGTCAACCGGTGGATCGGCGGCAATGACCTTCTTTAAATACTCCAGCGCGGCCCTGCTCTTGCCGGCGCGCAAGGTAGCGACCGCCCGATAGATCCCGGCTTCGGCACCCTTGGGCGCGCGCTCCGGTTCCAGAAAGAAGAGATCGGTGAGGACGGGATCTTTTTCCTCCAACTCCGCGGTTAATTCGGACCCGCCGGGGCGACGCCGGATCAAATGGTCGGTCATGAGGACCTGAACCACATCATGGGTGCGCCGCTTGGGCATGTGGCAGGCAGAGCAGTCATCGGCGGGAATCGAAGCAACCTCTACGGGAAGCTTGCCGGCGGCGCGAGCGCTTTCCAACTTGCAGGTTTCCTGTTGGTGGCAGCCCAGGCATGCGTCACGGTACCGGGCCGCTCGTTGCGGTTCCTTGATTTTGACATGAGGGTTGTGGCAGGTCAGGCAACTCAGAGCCCCGTTACTTTGCGTAAAGCATTTGCTTTGTTCCAATCGGTAGGGATGGTGGTTGATTTCAAAGCGATCCACTTTTTGCTTGCCTTCTTCGGAGACATCCAGGGCCACGCGGTACTCGGCCAGATCCTGTCCGGGTCGAAACGAATAATCGGAGCGGCCGAAGCGGCGAATGCCGGGCAGCGCCACCGTGGGTTGCATGTGGCATTCATAGCAGATATCGTCGCGTCGTTGGGGGGACAACTTGCCCGGATTGACAATCAACGACGCCAATACGGCGCGGTCGGTTTCGCCCTCGAAAGCGCGCCGAACATGCTTTTCACCCGGGCCGTGGCAACGCTGGCAGCCGGTGCCCTCCGGCAGTTGTTCGGGGTAATGGTGCGGTTGGTCGAAGGCATCGCTACCCTTGGGAACGTCGGGATAGGCATTATGGCAGAACATGCACTCGCGACGAACCCGCCGGCTGACGCCCTCGTGATCCGCTCGGTCGAAACCGGGCGCCATGCCCCAGCTTTGCGTTTGCGTGTACCAGCCCAGGGGCAGTTGATACAGTTCGCCCCCGGGAGTGCGATAGAGATAAACGCGCGTGTGGTAGCCGGACCCCAAAATCCAGTCCACCTTCACCTGATATACGTTGATGGGTTTTCCGGACTCGTCCAACTGGTAACGCTTGAAAAAGAGGTCATCGCCCTCGCGATTCATTTCGTAGATACGGCCGGAAGCCTCGTGGACGTAAGGCTTGTCGAAGGCTTCGATATACTTCTCCGGTTTGGGCCGCATGAACGACCGGGCCATGCCGACTTCCTGGTAATCGTGATAGATTTGGGCGTGACACATGCCGCAGGCGCGATCCTCCACGTAACCGGGCGCCGCACCGCCGGTTACCCGGATACCCAGTTTCTCCAGCACATCGGTTTCCTCGTTGGAACCGAAGCCAAACAGAAGGAAACCGGCGATGAGAAAAACGGGTATAAGATATCTTCCTGAAGGCAGCATGGGACTGGAACCTCGACCTGGAGTAGGGCATAATTTTACCCGTACTATAGCATGATCCGGCAAGTGGGAAACCATCCGACTTTTTTTAGGATGAACCCCTCAGCCCTCGATACAAGCATCGATCGATGTCCGGTCGAATTGGAATGAAACCTTACGGCGATGCGTTTCCCAACATACCCCGGGCTGTTTCCGACAGCCTATCTTTTCCCTACAGTAAGCAACCGGCGGTGAAACCACATCTTCACTGCCGGTTTTTCTTTTTCATGTAACCGATTGCAAACCGACTTGATTTTAGGGTATTTGCGGGAATTCAGACCGAAGTAGACCCCATTCCGTACACACGGGAATTGTAAATAAAACGTTATACAAGGTACAGTGAGAAGCCTTTCTTTTCAGCTACTTACGCATACGCAAAGGTAAAGCTTCAAATCTTTACGGATCAACGGGTATTAACTTTGTAAAACGTATCCGATAGAAGTTGTGTAAATCCGTGAGGTTGAACTAAAATCTCATGGTCGATAACACCCCGCCCGCGGAATGACCGGCTCGTTAAGTTATCAGTTCCTTCCGTAGAAAAGGGGTAATACAAGAAAAGGAACTTGCAAAATGCGCAAAGAGAAGCTCAAGTTGCAGACCATCAAGATCTCCAGTTTCGTTACTGCTTCCCAAGAGAGGCAATTGCTCGGCGGCGCCATCGATGCCGCCTCTCGTAAGGGTAAAACCGTCTGTGCCCAAGTCGGCTGCACCTTTAACTATTGTACCGGACCAAGAAACGCCGTTCGCGGCGCCTGCGGCCGATCTAAAAACTGCTGACGGAGAGACCCGGCTCTTCCCAAAACCGGGTTTCAAAACTGCTGTTGCCGAACCAAACCCGGGGAGACCGCCACAACGGTCTCCCCTTATTTTTTACTCATCCCAAAAGGGCAGCGGTTCATCCGGGTTCAGGTACTCCCAGTGTTGTAAGGCGATGGGTACATTGCCGTTCACCATCAGGTAGTCGTGGAAGTGTCTCAGGTTGAAGCGATCGCCCTGACGAATGCGGGCATCGGCCAGGAAGTGAAGAATTTGCGTTTTACCGATTTGGTACGTAATCGCCTGGCCCGGCGTCGATGCGAAGAATCCGGCTTCATCGACCCCGGTTCCCCGGTCCATGGGCACCGTTTCGGTAAGGTACTTGCCGGCCTGGGCAATCGTCATATCGCCCAAGGCCAGACGGATGTCCACTTCCACGCGCAGCGCCCGCAGACGCATGAAGCGATAGATGATCTCCCGTACCTTGGGCCGGTTGTCGAACAGCCCGTAGTTCAACAGCATTTCTTCCACATAGAAGCCGATGCCCTCGTTGGCGCCCGAGTCGTAATACCGGCGCCGAATGGGATTTTCATGCTTCCAGGAGCGAACCATTTGGTAGTAGTGACCGGGCACGCCCTCGTGCACGATGATGGGTCGAGGGTCTTTGGCGCAGGCATCGCGAAAGAACGACATGCCGGGCCTGGGTTGAGGAATATAGCTGACGCCGTTCTCATGCAACCTGCTCGGGCCGGTCAAGTCATCGACCACTCCCATATGCGCCAACGGGGCAACATGCGCGGGGAACTCGGCGTTGAGGTAGTGCTTCATCCAGGCGGGTACGGTCATAATGTCCTTTTCTTCCAGGAAGGCGCGTATCGCTTTTTCGTCCGCCGCCTCTTGTTCGATTTGAGCCCGGGCGTTGGGATAGATGGGCAGTTCCGGCAGTCCCGCGTTGCGTCCCTGCTCATAAACCTCAAAAGCCACGGCGCGGTCCCACTCCTGACGGCCCTGGCGCAACAGTTCCTCGGGGGAATAGGGAATGAGCGCAATATTTTTCAGGAACCAGGCATAGGCATCGCGACCGATGATGTAATTGCCCTTCATGGCGTCCACGTTTTGTCGCAACCATCGATCATAGTCTGCCAGCGCCTTGGATGCCGGACCCTGTGCGCGTTTCAACTTCGCGTGAGTGGCGACGGGTGTAATGGCGATAAGGGCCTCCGTCACCTGCTTCACCGCCGTATCGGCGCCCCTCAGATTGCCCATGGCGATGCGCGCAAACTGCGGCACCGCATCGGTAAGATTGGTCCTCGCATGCTGCAAGCCGGCGGGGATACTGTCCATGACGCGGATCAGTTGACGCGTCCGCGCCTCGTCCCAATCGCCTTGAATCAACAACAACTCGAACATGGCTCCCAGGGTTTGGTGCACGTAGAAATTGGGATTCTTATAGGGCATACGAAGATAATTCAGTTCCCAATTGACGCGTTCTATGGCCGAACGCACCAACAGCCAGTCTACCTGGTCCGAGCGGTCGAGTGTTTTGGGCGAAATGGCCGCCAGGCGCGCGCGAAATTTCTGTCGGGCTTTTTCATCGGCCTTCAGGTCCTCGGGGGAAAAGGAGGGAACCCAATCGGCAGGGCGCTCCACGCGAGGGATGTCATCGCCGGCCGAGGGTTGACGCTCGATCCGCCAGGCCCAGAAGTCGGCGGAAAGTTTTTGTAATTCCGAATGACCGGCCGACAAGGCGGGACAGAGGAGAAGAAAGAGAAACAGGGTTTTCATGTAAGCACTCCCAATCGATGATAGACGGGCCCATTCTATCCGGTCCGAGGGCATGGGGCAAATACAACTCGAGAATCTGCACTTCAACTCATCAATTCCCTGACAAGCCCCACATTGTGCGGAGATCATTTTTTCTAGAGAGTGCAGAAGTTTTTTTCTGTTGCTCTGTGAACCATCAAGGTTTACAATAGGCCGGTGGCCTTCTTTAGTAACTATCAAGCATAAACACACCGTAAAACATTGACCATGCTTGATGGTTATTGATGACCGAACCCCCCAATTCGGCCATCCACCCGTCCTTCGGACTTTTTGGTTCCTTCCTGCCTCGAACTAGCCCGAGCCGAAGGACGGGTCCCCACAAAAAACTGGAAAAAATGCGGCTTCCATAATGTCTCCATACTTTCTCCCAATTCGTTCGGCATATTGACCCCTATAAGCGGGCCCGGACGGATGTAGGCCCGGGGAAGGAGTTGGAAATGAAAAACATTGCTTTGTTGACACTATTGGCCCTGACTGCCGGCGCTCTGTGGGCGCAACCCAACCACGAGCGCGGTCGACGTCCGCCCGGTCTCGGGCCCGGCATGGTCATTGCCGTCGATACCGATCATAACGGCGAGGTCAGCGCGGAAGAATGGCAGAGCTTTCTGGATGCCTTGGAAACCGACGAGCAAGGCGGCGTGACGCCCGAGAGCCTCCACGCCTACCTGGAAGCCCGCCGACCCGAGGGCGAGGAAGGCCGCCGCCCGCCCCGTCGCGGCGGACAGGACGGAGCGCAAGGCGAAAGACGCGGACCTGAAGACGGCGCGCGGCCTCCCCGCGGCGAAGACGGCGAACGCCGTAGATCTCCCCTCGATGAGGACGGCGACGGCATTTTATCCAAGGACGACTTGAATGCCTTCTTCGCAAGATTGGACACCAACGGCGACGGCGCGGTGCAAATGGATGAAATCCCGCCGCCGCCCAGAGGTCACCGCCGCGGCGGCAAGCGCTACTGAACCCGATTTAACGGCAAGGGCAAGCAGGGGTGATTCAGCGTGGTGTAGGCTGAATCACCCCTTTTTTTGACGTAGCGTAAACAAGCACACCCGTAAAACGATATACAGCAGGGACATTCAAAGTTGAAGTATCGATAGCGTGCTTACCGGCATGGGGTGTGTTTGTTTGCGTTGGAGGGACCTGAAATCTACGCCGTGTACCAATCGTTTTCCGAAGGCGATCTTCTTCGCTCCTCGATCACCGGATCTTGCCTTCGGTACCGCGTCTTTCCTACTCTTGGGCATTGGCTTCTCCGACGCGAACAAACCCCCAACACGCCCATAAGCGCGGTCATCATTCAGGTTTGGGGTTTGTTCCAAATTCAGACCGTTTTACTTGGGGGCTTGTTCACGCTACTGCCGGCCTTCGGTCCGGATGTCTATATA
>JASJCB010000089.1 GCA_030066195.1 Acidobacteriota bacterium | reverse complement strand
CGGTCTCCGTACATACGTCGCGTTTTTTTCTGGTCCCTCCGACGCGAACAAAACCCACCTTGCTCATAAGCAGGGTCATCATTCAGGCCGGCTTTCGGTTCCATACCCGGGTTGCGCCAGGTGGGCCTTGTTCACGCTACTCTTTATCTAACCCGGGCTTTTTGAGAAGTTGCAACATATTTCGACTAAGTGGGGGTTTATGCAGCATAGAGAGTGGCTTGGTTGTTTTATGCATCGATTTTCTTTTTGTTTTTTAGAGCAAGGATTGGCTCGGCGCCGGATAATCACGTGGCAACCTGCAAATTCGCTCGACTTTAACGGCACCCTGGCTCCGGCACTGCAACAGGTTGCAAAAATAGTGCGAATCAACTAAGATCTATGCTCAAGTTGAATCTTGGAGCGCAACGTTTATGTCACATGCTCAAACATACTTCCAGGAAGCGGCACAAGTATGTTCTCAAATAGATACCGCCCGGATCGAGGCCATGGCGCAAACCCTGGCAGAGGTTCGCGAACGGGGTGGACGCTTGTTCATCATCGGGGTCGGCGGCAGTGCGGCCAACGGCAGTCACGCGGTCAATGATTTCCGCAAACTCTGCGGCATCGAGACCTATGCGCCCGCCGACAATGTCTCGGAACTGACCGCGCGCACCAATGACGAGGGTTGGGAGACTGTCTTCTCCGGTTGGCTTCAGGTAAGCAAGTTGAACGAGAAGGACGCCGTCTTCGTATTGAGCGTGGGCGGCGGCAATGCCGAGAAGAATGTCAGCGTGAACATCATCCGCGCCTTGGATCTGGCGCGCGAGCGCGGCGCGTCCGTGCTGGGTATCGTCAGTCGCGACGGCGGTTACACGGCAAAGGTGGGTGACGTGGTGGTGGTGGTGCCCGTGGTCAACCCGGATCGTGTCACGCCTCATGCCGAGGGGTTTCAGGCGGTGGTTTGGCATTGCCTGGTGTCACATCCGAAGCTTCAAGTCAAGGCGACCAAGTGGTAGCCGGCGCCTCCCCGAATCGCGCCGTTTTCCTTGACCGGGACGGGGTGATCAACCAACCCACCATTCGTAACGGCAAATCTTATCCCCCCGATCGGGTTGAGGATTTTCAACTGATCGACGGCGTGGCCGAGGCCTGTACCCTTCTGAAAGAAGCCGGGTTTCAACTGGTGGTGGTGACCAATCAGCCGGATGTGCGCACCGGCAAACAAACCGCGACGAATGTCGAAGCCATGCACGCCAGGTTACGCGACTTGTTGCCCTTGGACGACATCCTGGCTTGTTTCCACGTGGACGCCGACGACTGTTCCTGTCGCAAACCAAAGCCCGGCATGCTGCTACAGGCGGCCGAACAACACCACATCGACCTGACCCGAAGTTACATGGTCGGTGATCGTTGGCGCGATATCCTGGCCGGTCAACGCGCCGGTTGCGCCTGCTATTTTGTTGACTATGATTATAAGGAAGCCCGACCCGAGGGAGCCTATCGAACCGTTGACGACCTCTATCAGGCCGCCCGTCAGATTACGGCCGGCCATCCTTTGGAGCACAGGTGAACACCATGACCTCTCCCGACCTCAAGCTGAAAATCTTTGCGGACGGCGCCGACTATGACGACATCGTCCACTGGAGCAAGCATCCGCTGATCAAGGGCTTTACCACCAACCCCACGCTTATGCGCAAGGCCGGTGTGGCTGATTACGAAGCCTTCGCCAGAAGGGTGTTGACGGTGATTACCGAACGGCCCATCTCCTTCGAAGTCTTCGCCGACGAGTTGGATGACATGGCGGCTCAAGCGCGCACCATCGCCTCCTGGGGCGACAATGTGAACGTGAAGATACCGGTCACCAACACCAAGGGCGAATTCACCGGGCCCATCCTGAAGGAACTCTCTGACGCGGGTATCAGCATCAACGTCACAGCGATCTTCAGCCTACAGCAGGTGGAGGCCGTATTGGCGGCCCTGAACCCGGCCACGCCCGCCATCGTCTCCGTGTTCGCCGGGCGTATCGCCGACACCGGCCGCGATCCAATGCCCCACATGCGCCGGGCCGCCGAAATGGTGCGTGCCCACACCGGCACCGAACTGCTATGGGCAAGCCCGCGCGAGGTGCTGAATATCTACCAGGCGGACGAAACCGGCTGCGACATCATCACGGTCACCGCCGGTCTGCTGAAAAAGCTGGAACTTTACCAGAAAGACCTTGAGGCGTTTTCCCTGGAGACCGTTAAGATGTTCTACACGGATGCGGCAAGCGCCGGTTATCGCATTAAGTTGGACTGAGCTTCCCATTTGAAGCCGCGGCATCACACCACAAACCGAAGGGGTTCCGTTTTGAAATTCGAGCACATCCTGATCACCGGTGGGGCCGGTTATTGCGGCAGCATTCTGGTCCCCAAGTTGCTGGATCTGGGTCACCGGATCACCGTCTACGATATCCTGTACTATGGCAAGGAGCACCTGCCCCTGGATCACCCCAAACTGACCGTCCTCCAGGGTGACATCCGTGACACGCCGAAACTGGAGGAGGCCATGCAAGGCGCGGACGCCGTGCTGCACCTGGCCTGCATTTCCAACGACGCCAGTTTCGTGTTGGACGAGGCGCTGTCCACCTCGGTCAACCTGGACGCCTTCGAACCCATGGTCATTGCCGCCAAGCGGCAGAGCGTGAAGCGTTTTATCTACGCCTCCACCAGTTCGGTCTACGGCGTCAGCGAGGAACCCGATGTGCGCGAGGACCACCCCCTGGTGCCGCTCACGCTCTACAACAAATACAAGGGCATGTGCGAGCCTTTGCTGTTCAAACATACGGACGAGAACTTCGTCGGCGTGGTCTACCGGCCCGCTACCGTCTGTGGCTACGGTCCCCGCCAGCGCCTCGACGTTTCGGTGAACATTCTGACCAACTACGCGGTCAACAAGAACAAGATTCGCGTCTTCGGCGGCAGTCAGTTGCGGCCCAACCTACATATCCAGGATTACGCCAACTTGTGCGTGGCCCTCCTGAATGCGCCGGATGAGGTGATCGCCGACCAGATCTTCAACTGCGGCTATGAAAACCAGAGCATGATGGACATCGCCGGGGCGGTTCGAAAGGTGGTCATGGAAGAGTTTCCGGAGAAAGGTGATATCCCTATCGGCATAGAGCCTACCGATGACATTCGCTCTTACCACATCAACTCGGACAAGGTGAAGCAGGTGCTTGGTTTCACGCCCACTCTCTCCGTGGAAGACGCGGTGCGCGACCTGTGCAAGGCGTTTCGGGAAGGCCTGCTTCCCGACAGTTTCGATGACGACCGCTACTTCAACGTGCGCACCATGAAAAAGATAGGAGCACGCTGATGGGCAAGCCGCTTGCCGTGGTCACCGGCGGCGCCGGGTTTATCGGCAGCCACATGGTCGATTTGCTGCTGGACGAGGGTTTCCGTGTAGCCGTCATCGACAACCTGACCGGCGGCCGATTGGATAATCTGACCCATCACAAGGACAACGCCGACCTCAGCTTTCACCAGCGAGATCTCCGCGAACTTCAACCCGGCGAACCGGTCTTCAAAGACGCAAAGTTGGTCTTCCACTTCGCGGGCATCGGCGATATCGTGCCGTCTATCGAAAGACCGCTGGAGTATATGTCCGTCAACGTCATGGGCACGGTTCAGGTATTGGAATGCGCCCGCGCGGCCGGAGTCGAGAAGTTTGTATACGCGGCTTCGTCCTCCTGTTACGGTCTGGCCGCGACACCGACCACCGAGGACCACCCCATCGACCCCAAGTATCCCTATGCCCTGTCCAAATACCAGGGAGAGCAGGCGGTGTTTCACTGGCACAAGGTCTACGGCCTGCCGGTGAATTCCATCCGTATCTTCAATGCCTACGGCACGCGTTCGCGCACGTCGGGGGCCTACGGCGCCGTGTTCGGCGTCTTTCTACGGCAGAAACTGGCGGGCAAACCCTTGACCATCGTGGGCGACGGCACGCAGAGCCGCGACTTTCTCTATGTTACCGATGTGGCGCGCGCCTTCTACGCGGCCGCTGACACGGACATCACCGGCCGCTGCTACAACGTGGGCGCGGGCAACCCGCAAACGGTCAACAAACTGGCCGCGTTGCTGGAATGCGACACCGTGAACATTCCCAAGCGGCCGGGGGAACCGGACTGCACCTGGGCCGATATCACTCGGATTCGCACGGAGCTTAGTTGGGAACCGCAACTCAGCTTCGAGGACGGTGTGGCTCTGGTCCTGGAAAATATCGAATATTGGCGCCAGGCGCCGCTTTGGGATGTGGAAAGCATCGCCGGGGCAACCAAAACCTGGTTCCAATACATGCAGGATGATTAGGTAGATGCATCAAGACGGAAACAACCTCGACTCCCCGAAAATCAAAACCCTGGACGAACTGACCGCCGCTATCGGCCCGCGACCGCGTAAGAAGAAGGTCATCATGTGCCACGGCACCTTCGACGTGGTGCACCCGGGTCATGTGCGTCACCTGCTCTACGCCAAGAGCAAGGCCGATATTCTCATCGCCAGCCTGACCTGCGATCAGCACGTGACCAAGGCCGACCTGAGACCCTATGTACCCGAGACCCTGCGCGCCTTCAACCTGTCCGCCTTCGAAATGGTGGATTACGTCATCATCGACCGCAACGCCACGCCCATCGAGAACCTGAAGCGCCTGCAACCGGATTTCTTCGCCAAGGGTTATGAGTACGTGGAGGGCCACATCCCTCCCAAAACGCGCGAGGAGATGGATACCCTGGAAACCTACGGCGGCGAGATGATCTTTACGCCCGGGGACGTGGTCTACTCCTCTTCCCGATTTATCGAGACGGCGCCGCCCAATATCAGTACCGAGAAGTTAATGGTGTTAATGCAGCAGGAAGGCCTGACCTTCGACGACCTGCGCAACACCATCGCCAACTTCAAGGGTATCAAAGTGCACATCCTCGGCGACACCATCGTGGACAGCTTCACTCGGTGCACCATGATCGGCGGCATGACCAAGACGCCCACCATGAGCGTGCGCTTCGAGGAGAAAACCGATTTCGTGGGCGGCGCGGGCATCGTGGCCAAGCATTTTCAGGCCGCGGGCGCCGAGGTCACATTCTCCACCGTCTTGGGCGAAGACGAAATGGGTCGCTTTGTCCTGGACGACCTGGCCGAAAGCGGCGTGAAGCTGCTGCCCATCATGGACAGCACCCGACCGACTACCAACAAAAACGCCATTGTGGCCGAAGATTACCGACTACTGAAAGTAGACACGCTGGACAACCGGCCCATTTCCAATAAGACCGTACAGCGCCTGGCCGAACAGTTACGCGATCATCAGGCCGACATCGTGGTCTTCAGCGACTTCCGCCACGGCATTTTCAACAAGCACACCATCAACGACCTGATCGCCGCCGTTCCCGAGGGCTCCTTCAGAGTGGCCGACAGCCAGGTGGCCAGCCGTTGGGGCAATATCCTCGAGTTCCAGGAATTCGACCTGATTACGCCCAACGAACGCGAGGCGCGCTTTGCCCTGGGCGACCAGGACAGCGTGGTCCGCCCGCTGGCTACCGAACTGTTTGCTCGAGCCCGGTGCAAAACCCTGATCCTGAAACTGGGCGATCGGGGCATCTTGACCTACCGAACCGCGCCGCCGGACGACCCGCGCACCATCGTTTCCGTGGACAGCTTCGCCGACAAGGTGGTCGATCCCGTGGGCGCCGGAGACGCCTTGCTCTCCTATGCCTCGCTGGCCATGATTGCCGGTAAGGGCAACGAGGTCATCGCCAGTATTCTGGGCAGCGTCGCCGCCGGTTTGGAGTGCGAATACGACGGTAACCGGGTGGTCACCCCGGCCTCGGTGGAGGGGCGCCTCGCCAAGGTCTCGTGCAACGTCCGCTTTTCCAAGAAACCCGCCGGAGACAGTTAGATTGCGTGTCATCATCCTGGGCCTTGGCGTACAGGGCCGAAAACGCCTCGAGATTGCCGGTGACGAATGCGTTGCCGTGGTCGATCCCTTCAACGAGGAAGCACCGTTCAAACACGTGTCGGATGTGCCGTTGACCGACTACGACGCGGCGCTGGTCTGCACACCGGATGAGGCCAAAATCGAGCTGCTACGCTACCTGCTGGGCAACAAAAAGCACGTGCTGGTAGAAAAGCCGCTCCTGACCGCCGACCCGGCGCAACTTCAGGAACTCAACAATCTGGCCGAAACCGGCGGCGTGACCTGTTACACCGCTTACAACCATCGCTTCGAGCCCCACTTTGCGGCCATGCAACGAGTGATCGAGGAAGGACGGCTGGGCAAGCTGTACACGTTGCGCATGTTCTACGGCAACGGTACGGCCCGCCTGGTGCGCGATTCCGCCTGGCGGGACCAGGGCGCGGGCGTGCTTCCCGATCTGGGTTCGCACCTGTTGGACACGCTGCTGTTCTGGACTGGAAAACCACAGGGCGACTTCCGTATCTATCAGGCCGATTGCTTCGAGAATCGTGCGCCCGACTTCTGCGCCTTCGGCATGCAGGCGGGCGGTCTTGCGATTCATCTGGAGATGACCCTGCTCAGTTGGCGCAATCATTTCTATGCCGACATTCTGGCCGAAAAGGGCAGCGCCCACATCCAATCCCTGTGCAAATGGGGACCGTCCACCTTTACCCTACGTGACCGCAAGTTACCCTCGGGTCGCCCCGACGAACAAACCACCACGCTGGTTCAGCCGGATCCCACCTGGGCCCTGGAATACGCCCACTTTAAAAAGCTCTGCGAAAGCGGTGAAGGTAATATAATAAATGACATGTGGATCAACGAGGTCCTGGCCCGATTGAGCCGGGAACTCACCGAGGACGGTAGCAAATGAGCCGAATCGGTTTTGCCGGAATGACCCATCTGGGCCTGAACAGCGCGGTGGCCTCGGCCGCCAAGGGTTACACCGTATGTTGCTTCGATGAAGACAAGGATCTCATCGTTCAGTTGGCCGACGGTCGTCCGCACGTGGTCGAGCCCGATCTTGAGCGGCTGATGGGCGAACACGCCGGCCGGCTTCAGTTCACAGCCGAGGTTTCCGAATTGGCTTCCTGTCCCCTGGTCTACATCGCCCCGGACGTACCCACGGACAATAGCGGCAATAGTGACCTGACGCAAATCAACGCCTTGATCGAGCGAGTCGATGAGGCGATACCGGCCGATATCATCATGGTCGTCCTCAGTCAGGTGCCGCCGGGTTTTACCCGCGATTTAAAACTGAAAGCGGGCCGGCCCCTGTTCTACCAGGTGGAAACCCTGATCTTCGGACGTGCCGTGGAACGAGCATTGCAACCCGAGCGTTTCATCATCGGCTGCACCGACCCCACCTCTCCCCTCCCCTCCCCTTTCGAGGATTATCTGCGGACGTTTGATTGCCCGCTGCTGCCCATGCGTTACGAAAGCGCCGAGTTGGCCAAGATCTCGATCAACTGCTGCCTGGTGGCGTCCATCAGCGTCGCCAACACCCTGGCCGAACTCTGCGAGCACCTGGGCGCCGACTGGTCGGAAATCGTACCCGCACTGAAGAAGGACAAGCGCATCGGCCCGCACGCCTACCTCTCCCCCGGCCTGGGCATCGCCGGCGGCAACCTGGAGCGCGATCTGAACACGGTCATCAGCCTGGCCGATCGCTACGGCACGGACGGCAACATCGTTCGCGCCTGGACTGCCAACAGCGGTTACCGCAAGAACTGGGTCCTGCGGCTGCTGCACCAACATGTTTTCAATCGCATGCCCGACCCGACAATCGCGGTTTGGGGGTTGGCCTACAAACAGAACACCCACTCCACCAAGAACTCGCCGTCGTTGGAACTGATCCAACATCTGGACCGTTACCGGCTAAGCGTCTTCGACCCGGTGGTCAAAGCCGCTGCTGTTCAAGGCCGGAAACTGGAAGAACACGCCGACGCCCTGACTGCCTGCTCAGGCGCCGATGTTCTGGCGATCATGACCCCCTGGCCGCAATTCAAGAATGTACCACCGGCGGACATATGCCGCGCCATGAAGGGCGCCGTGGTCATCGACCCGTATCGCGTCCTGTCCAAAACCGCCTGCGAAGCGGAAGGCCTTACCTATTTCACCCTGGGCTCGCCCATTGGAGAATCACATGCTGACACATCAGAATAAAGAACCGCGCAACCCCGACCGCGTCGTCATGTTGGGCGGCAACGGTTTCTTCGGCAAGGCGCTGACAAAACTGCTGAAGGAATCATCCATGGAGACGCTGCCGCTGTCTTCCGCCGACCTTGACCTGACAGCCGATGACGCCGTGGACAAACTGAAAAGCACCTTACGCGAGGACGACAGCCTGGTCATCTTCTCGGCGTTGACGCCCGATCGCGGTCGCGGCATCGATACCTTCATGGCCAACCTGAAGATGATCGAAAACCTGTGCGCCTACCTGGCCGAACAGAAACCGGCCCACGTGATCTACTTCAGTTCGGACGCGGTTTACCCGCTTGGCTCCGGTCCCGTCAACGAGACATCCGCCGCCGCGCCCGCCGACCTTTACGGCGCCATGCACCGAAGCCGCGAACTGATGCTGCAACAAACGCTCGGCGATCAACTCTGTATTCTGCGGCCCACGCTGGTCTACGGCGCGGACGACTCACACAATTCCTACGGCCCCAACCGGTTTCGCCGCCAGGCCGCCAAGGAAGGCAAGATCGTCATCGGCGGCGAGGGCGAGGAAACGCGGGACCACATCTACATCGACGACATCGCCGAAATCACCAAACTGGTGCTGGAAAACCGGAGCACCGGCATGCTGAATGTGGCAGGCGGCAGCTCGACCGACTTCGGCACGGTGGCTCGACTGGTGGCCGCCCAATTCGACGGAAACGTGGAAGTATGCCCCACCCCGCGCAAGATGCCGGCCACCCATCGCAGCTTCGACATCACTGCTCTGCATCGGGCCTTTCCGGGTTATGTCTTCACGCCCCTGGAAACCGGCCTGAAAAAAGCCCATGAGGGAAGCCTGTAAATGCCTCTGTTCAACCTATTGCAAACCGTACCCAACATCCGCCGCAATGTACCCTCGCGCCTGGTCAATAAAGAATTCAACCGGCGCATTTCCTCCCAGTTCGGCGAGGCTTATTTCGACGGTCCTCGCGAACAGGGCTACGGCGGCTATGTCTACGACGGCAGATGGGTCGCCGTGGCGGAAACCGCGCGGGACAGGTACAACCTGGTGTCAGGTCAACGCGTACTGGATGTGGGTTGCGCCAAGGGTTTCCTGGTGCATGACCTGATGCAGGTGGTCCCCGGTCTGGACGTTTGGGGCCTGGACATATCGAATTATGCCCTGCAACACGCCAAACCCGAGGTTGTCAACCGTTTGCGTTGGGGCAACGCCAAAGCACTGCCCTGGCCCGACAACTTTTTCGACGCGGTCTTCGCCATCAACACCATCCACAACCTGGACCGAGACGATTGTATTCGGTCCCTTCGGGAAATCACCCGAGTATGTAAGCAGCCCGAGAACTGTTTCGTCCAAGTAGACGCCTACCGCGACCCGAAAGAGAAAGAACTCTTCGAAGCCTGGGTCCTCACCGCAAGAACATACTGCATGCCGCAACAATGGGAAGCACTGTTCGAAGAGGCCGGCTACCGCGGCGATTACTTCTGGACCATCCTGGAACCGGAAACCTGCGACTGACAAGGGGAACACATGGACGAGCCGAAAACCAAAGAAGCCCAATACGGTCGCCTTTTGGATTACTACAAGGAGCGCGGCCTGGAATCCATGGGCCTGATGACCAGCCAGGCCTGGTATGACGATCCCAAGCGGCTCACCTTCACCCTGGCCCGGTATAAATTCGTGGCCAAGATGTTCGCGGGCAGGCGCCACGTGCTGGAGGTAGGTTGCGCCGACGCCTTCGGCACCCGCATCGTGGTGCAGGAGACGCAACGGCTGACCGCTACCGACTTTGACCCGTTGTTTATCGAGGATGCCCGAAAGCGGCAGAACGACCGTTGGCAGTTCGACTGCGTGGTGCACGACATGCTCGGCGGCCCCATGCCGGGAGACTTCGACGGCGCTTACGCCCTGGATGTTCTGGAACACATCGAACCCGAGGACGAGGACACCTTCATCAAAAACATGATCGCCCCGCTGGAACGGGACGGCGCCGTCATCCTGGGCATGCCGTCCTTGGAGTCCCAGGAATACGCTTCACCCATCAGCAAGGAAGGCCACGTGAACTGCAAAACCATGCCCGATTTCAAAGCGGTCATGCAGAACTACTTCAAGAACGTCTTCATGTTCAGCATGAACGACGAAGTGGTGCATACCGGCTACCACAAGATGGCGCACTACCTGTTCGCCCTGTGCGTGGGTAAAAAGGAGCATCTATGATCACCCCCGAACAGCATATCCGCCTATACAAGGAAATGTTGCGCATCCGCTGTGCGGAAGCCGCTCTGGCCGAACGCTACAAGCAGCAGGAAATGCGCACGCCCACCCACTTCGGCTTAGGCCAGGAGGCGGTGCCCGTGGGCGTTTGCGCGGCCTTGACAAAGGAAGACGTTGCCTACAGCCATCACCGTTCCCACAACCACTACCTGGCCAAGGGCGGCAGCGTCTACCGCCTGGCCGCGGAACTGTTCGGCCGCAAGACGGGATGCAGCGGCGGACGCGGCGGCTCGGTGCACCTTACCGATCGCGAAAGCGGTTTCATTGCCTCAAGCGCCATCCTGGCCGAATGCGTCGCCATGGCTACCGGCAGCGCCTTGAGCTTTGCCATGGACGCCTCCGATCGCATCGCGGTCGCCTTCTTCGGGGACGCGGTGGCGGAGGAAGGCGCCTTTTACGAATGCCTCGGCTATGCGGCGCTCAAAAAGCTGCCGGTGCTGTTCGTCTGTGAAAACAACGGTTACGCCACCGAGAGCCCGCTGTCGATCAGGCAACCCGAGGGCGCTTCCATCCACGGCCGCGTTGCTTCCTTCCAAATTCCCACCCGCAACATCGACGGTAACGATGTGGCCGAGGTCTACCTGACCGCCCTGGAGGTGGTCGACGAGATGCGCCGCAAACCCGGTCCTGTCTTCATGGAATGCCGCACCTACCGCTGGCTGGAACACGTGGGTCCCTTCTTCGACCACGAACTGAAGCGAACCTATCGCACCAAAGAGGAGGTTGAAGAATGGATGGCGCACTGCCCCGTCAAACGCCACGGCGCCTACCTTTTGGAAAACGGGCACGCTACCGGGGAACAACTCTCCACCTGGGAAACGGAAACGCGCAAAAGCATCGAGGACGATATCGAACGGGCCTATCAAGATCCCTGGCCCGATGTGCAAACTTTGATGGATAAGGTCTACTGAGGGGAACCGCATGCGAATCATCAAATACAATGAAGCTATTTCCGAGGCCACCGTGGAAGCCATGACGCGGGACCCGTCCATTTTCCTCACCGGCCATGCCGCTGCCTACCCGTCGGGCCTGTTCGGCACCACGGCTCGGGCTGCCGAAACCTTCCCGGGTCGCGTCTTCGATTGCCCTTCCATGGAAAACGCTTTTGCCGGCATCGCGGTCGGCGCCGCGGCCATGGGCAAGCGCCCCGTTTTCGTCTTACCCCGCGCCGATTTCATGTTCCTGGCTTTCGACAATTTACTCAACCTGGCTTGTAAGTGGCACTATATGTACGACGGCAACGCGGGCCGGGTGCCCATCGTGATCCGAGCGGCCGTGGGTAAGGGTTGGGGCCAGGGCGCGACGCACAGCCAATGCCCGCATGCCCCGCTGGCGCACTTCCCGGGACTGACGGTGGCGCTGCCCTCCACGCCTGCCGACGCCAAGGGTCTGCTGTTGAACGCCTACACGAACAACCACCCGGTGATCTTCTTCGAGCACCGCTCCCTCTTCGGTACCGAGGGCGAGGTTCCCGAGCAGATGGATCCCATCCCCTTCGGCAAGGCCCGCATCGCGCGTGAGGGAACCGACCTGACCATCGTGGCCACCTCGCTGATGACGCTGGAGGCCACCATCGCGGCCGATGAACTGGCCAAACAGGGAATCAGCATCGAGGTCATCGACCCGCGCACCGTCCGCCCCTTGGACGAGGAAACGATTCTAGCCTCCGTGGCCAAAACGGGACGCCTGATCGTGGCGGACTGCAGTTGGGAAATGTGCGGTTTCAGCAGTGAGGTCGCCGGCCTGATCGCGGAGAAGGGTTTTCACAGCCTCAAAGCGCCGGTGCGCCGCATCGCCCTGGCCAATTGCCCGGCCCCCGTATCGCTTCCGCTGGAAACGGCCTTCTATCCCAAGGCATCGACCCTTGCCCAGGCGGCGCTACGATTATTGAACAAAGACGAACAAGATCTGGCAGGCATCGACCGCGTGGATTATTTTAAGGGACCGTATTGATGACAGGAGGCGGAAAATCATTCTTGTAATCTCAATTCTTGTTCCCCGGCATCATAGACCAAAAGCTTTTTCCCGAACGCCCCCATAATAAAGGCGTCCTGAATCCGTACTTTGCCTGTTTTCGATACGATCAGAGCTTTGACCCGCGTTTCGGGCAGGCGTTCGCCAAACTCATCGTGTAATTTCAGGTAACGACACGACAAACCGGCATCGGTAACCACAAACGGGCCGGTGACAGGCTGAAGAAGCCTGATGCCTAGTGCTCGGCTCGACGGGCTGTCAGGTCGGGACTTCACAACCGGTCTTCTCTTTCTCAGGACCTCCGTTTTGCGAAAATTCCGGTCCAGTTGCAGGATTTCCCCACCGTGTTGTTCTATCTTCAAGAAACCATCGCCAAAGGGAACATGCCGATAACTTCGGTCATATCGTTCGTCATAGAAGGTATGTACAAATTCGAGGGCTTCTTTATCAAAATCGATCCGGATTAAATGTGTTCCATCCTGCCCGATAAAATGGCCTGAGGCCAGGACGCTGCCTCCGGCGCAGATCATGGTCTCGATACGGAGCGACGTCTCCCAGCCTTCAAACCGATTGAGCCGTTTAATCCCTTGAAAGTCGCCCGAATTATCTACAAGAATGATTCGCTCGCTATGCCATATGACATATTGAACACCATCGTAAACGATCCCCTCGGCAATACTGCCCAATCGACCGTCCTTTAAAAGATGGAAGGCTCCCGACCTGAAGTCATAGAACCCGTTGTGTATAGCGAAGCCCCTTCTCGGATCGATATCCGCCCATTGGGCCAGAACGGTACCGTCTCCTTGCGCCGCGGCATGTAATCGAGTCACCTTGGCAGACTCCAAGGGAGTCTGCTCCTTTAAGTCAATTTCGGAATAGAGCATGAATAGAAAAAGAAGCATGAATGCATCCCAACGACCGGACATGCCGGGCTACAGCAGATGGATTATCGGGGAAGCTGGTTTCCACAATATTCCTCATAAGCCTTGACCAGTTTTTTCCAATCTTCTTTAGTTGTGTCCGGGTCAAGCGTTGCATAGAAAAGACATTCACAATCGCAGGGTCCAGTTGATTGAACCATGGGCCCGATTGTCGACATCAAGAAAAGGGAACAAAGAAGCAGTCGTTTTTTCATGATCAATCCTCACTTCTATAAGCTATAAACATGAAGCATGAAAGTTTACCACAAAGATAAACTACCGAGTAATGAGGAAACGGATAGACCATATAGAAATCACGGCGCGGGGATCAATTCGATGATCGGCTCCAGTACTCTCTGCTTTCGCGCCCTGAATTGCGTCAGCAGGGCGCGTAGATGGTCGGCGCCTCGAATGGTCTCCGTTCCGTAATGGGAGCGGATGCCCTCGTCGTCAGGCGGCGGTTCGGGCCCGTCGGGATAGAAGATGACCAGGTCACCGGCCATAAGTCCGGCAACCTGCCCAAAGCGATGCAAGGGTTCACCCAGGGGGCGGAACCGACGGTCATAAAACTGAACGGCCAGGTGATTACCCACGCAGATTCCGTCGATATAGTCGGGAACCGTGTAGCAGTAAACGAAGCCGCGTTCATGACCGCCGAAATAAACCGTCCGTCCCGTGGAGGCCAGTCGCAGGTTGATATAGATTGTCTTCGATGCGGTATCCATCACCTTGGGAGTCTGGACCGGCAATGGCTCCGGGTTGATGAAACCCGGAGCCTCCAGATCCGCGTAGGGATAATAACCCGGTGTATAATTGCTGGTTTTTTTTTCGATCTGCAATGTCGTGTGATGGGTGATATGCAAACGGTTACTCGTCTCGGTACAAACCAGCTTGTAGTCTTTCGCCTCGGCTACCCACAAGCAAATGGGCTCCCTGGTCCTGTCGAAAAACATGGGTTTTTTGAAGAAGGACCCGCTTATTTCCAGGCTACGGGGGTCCAACTGGTGAATTATGGCGCTGTAAAACCGGTCCTTGCCACCCACACCGTGTAACCGGCCGTCCAGAATGAACAAGTTCCGATAGGTGACCCGACGCTCCTCGATCAATTGACCCGTATGGATATCCACCGCGATCAACAATCGAATACTGCCGTCAAAGACATCCGCATAGAGCACACCGTCAAAAAGCACATTACCCGATGTATTGAATTGCCCGCCTGTCACCGGTACCGAGACCCGGTGCATCAACCTTCCCTCCAAGTCCATCACATAAAACTGCTTGGGATTGCATATAGTCAGCAAGTCTCCCTGTACTTGGAGATTGTAGGCAGGCCAGGAGCCGTAATTGGTAAAAAACGACCCTTCTACCGAACCGGTCGGCAGGTTAAACAGCCAAAGGAGGGCATACAACATATCGGTGGTCCTTAGCTGTCGATGACTATAGCGCAGCTTCCGTCTGGATTTTCACAATTGTTCGCGCTGTGCTCGATGAGCAGCGTGGTTTTCGGGCCGGTGGACTGCAAAGCCAACGAAAAAGTTACGAACAGAAAAAAGAATACCAGCTTTTTCACGATTCCCCTCCTATCTGATCAAGCTGAACCTACCGGTGTCCTCCCGTACCAGAATGCCCCGATTCGAGAGTGTTGTTACCAGGTCCTGGCCGGTATACCAGACCTGGTCATCGTTGGATAATTCAATGTCGACCGGCACGGGCGCAATGTCCGAGAAGAAGCTCAGGACGGCAGTTTCCGCGGCCGTCAAACTGAAGGCGTGCTCGTGAAAGCCCACCTGTAGCTTCAAGGTCGGTGACCGATTCAGAATCAACTTCTCCTGACGACGCACCACGCCGGAAGGCGCCAGCCATTCCAGCAGTTCTTCCGGGGTCTGAAACGGGGGCAGGAAACCCGCCGCCTGACCCGGTAACTCGGATCGGTCCTCCAAGACCAACCCCATGCGTTGCGCCGTCAAAACCAGCAACGGTCTCAGGTTCCCTTCCGGTCGCGGATAGACAGGCGACATATACCCGTGCTTTTCCGGTCTGCCGAAGAGAACCAGTTCGCGCCGCTGTACCAGGCCGGTAGTGCCCAACTCGGTGCGCACCTCCAAATGATGCTGACCAACCAGGGTCACGTACCCGGTGAGATCGTTGACTCTAACCCAATCACCCAGACATACGGCTCGATAGGCCGCGCCGTCGTCTACCACCCAGAAGGGTTCGTCCATGTGGGCGAAAACGGCGACCAGATCATCGACAGTGAAGCCGATGACGTTGTCCTGGGCGGCTGCGACCGCCGCGGCAACTTCTTCCCGAAAGGGATAGGTGGCCACCTGCCGTACGTCCATGCGGGCTTCCAAGCCCAGGTCCCGTTGGATTTCCGCGAGCATGCGGGCCTGATCGGCATCCGCAATCACCGGGCGCTCATCGGCATGTTTTCGATTGAACGCGCGAAGACCGTCCACGTCCCCCCGAAGCGATGCGGGAATGCCCGGCTCCGATCGATAGATCCAAGAAGAAAGAAGCAGAAACGACACACAGACAAGCAATACCGCGGCGGGCGCCCACCAGCGCCTCTGTTGCCGCGATCGCGGGACCAATGCCAGACCATGCCTGGCGACTTCAGTGAGGAGCTCATCTTCGATCTTCGCCTTACAGGGGAAGCCGCTGCCTCGATACGCCAGTTGCCCGTCTTTTTTACCCGTGGGTTCCAAATTGTGACGGTGTATATAACTAAACACCGCCTTCTTGGCCCTGGCCACCGCAAGTCGGGTTTCCAGGTCCGGGTAGACCAGAGTAAGACTGCCGTCCAAACGCGCACGCGACACAATCTCCGCGACGGTATAACAGCAACTGGGGTCCAGATCCCGGAGGATCGGATCGATCTTGCTCGGCCTCGCCATAAGCTACCTCTTTTTATCTTTATACCACATACTAACTCCTTTTTATTCGTATATCTTGCATTCTTACCGATTTGTGGGGGATTTAAATAGGTACGGATGAAACTAGATGCATGATAAAGATCCATCCATCCCAAGATTCACCGCGAGTCTTGTTTTATCGTCTTGTTCTGTACGTCCGTCGGAGGAGTCGTTATGAACAACGATTGGCAAAAGCCTGTAAACTTCCACGGGCCTGTACCGGGCGCGCCGCTTTTGAACCACTTGCAACCAGCCCTTGAGCCACGGTGTCCCCTTGTCCCCCGCGCCGCTCCGAAAACGGCGGCAGGGGTGGTCCGGCAATACCTGATGCAACCAGGTTATACCCCGGGGCGGCAGGCCGTACGCCGAAGCAGGTGGGGGCGGTTCTCTATTCATCGATTGCTGATTTACTCCCCGGGACCCATAGGAGCCGGACGCCTCGTGCGTCCGGCTTTTCCAGCCGATTGAATCGCGCCTTAATCGGTCATGGCCTCGAATACCCAGTTTTGGAAGCGGGTGCCCAGCGATTCCAAGCCGAAGGGCACATATTGGGTCATCAGCAAGCCGATAGTTGCGGTTTGCTTGTCGATAAAGAAATAGGTATTGGCGTAACCCGACCAATAGGCCATGCCCTTGCGGCCCTTGGAACGGGTTTTTTCCGGCTCGTGCAGCACCGCGAAACCCAAACCGAAGCCGTGGCCATGATAGCGTAACGGCCCGAAGCCGATGGGATAGGCTTCCTCCGGCAGTTGGTTGGTGGTCATCAGCGCCACCGTTTCCCGCTTAAGTAAGCGCTTGCCGTCCAACTCGCCGCCGCTCAGGATCATGCGGGTGAAGCGCAGATAATCCTGGATGGAGGAGATCATGCCGCCACCTCCCGAATACAGGGTGACATCGATCCAACGCTTCATGCTGTCGGCTTGCGGGGTCAGTTTGCCGTCCTTGGTGGTGTAGAGTTCCGCCATACGATGCATTTTGTCCTTGGGGATTTCGAAAAAGGTATCGTTCATGCCCAACGGACGGCAAATGCGCTCTTCTACGAAATCGGCCAGGGACTTGCCGGAAACCACCTGGACCAGATGCCCCAGAACATCGGTGGCGACGCTGTAACACCAGTAACTTCCGGGGTGGGCAAGTAGCGGCAGCTTACCCAGCTTCTCCGTAAAACCGGCCGAATCTTTGACGTCGAGCAGGTTCGCCTTGACATACATGCCGTCCACAACCGTGTTGCCGAAATAACCGTAGGTCAACCCGGAGGTATGGCGCAACAAGTCGCGGACGGTCATGGGCCGCTCGGGAGCCTGGTATTCAGCCTCGCCGTCCTTGCTACCCGCATAGACCTTCATGTCGGCCATGGCTGGAATGTATTTTTTTACGGGATCGTCCAGGCCCAGCTTACCGTCTTCCACCAGGATCATAATCGCGGTCGAGGTCACGGGTTTGGTCATGGAAAAAATGCGGAAAAGAGCGTCGGGCTTCATCGGTTCTCCAGTTTCCAGCGAACTTTTTCCGAATTGCTCGAAATAAGCGACCTTGCCCTTGCGGTAGATCAGCGCAGACGCGCCGGCAATCTTGTTGCCGTCAACCATGGCTTGGATTTGTTTGGAAAGAGCATCCAGTCCATCGCCGGAAAAACCGAGGTCGGCGGGTTCGGCGCGAGGTATTTCCCCGGAAACGGCCGGCAGGGTAATCAGCAGTAACAGGAGGGCGCGAAAAAATAAGTGCATGGGTATCTCTCCAATCTGTCTAATCGCATTTCAAGTGTAATCCAAAGCCTGGAAGAGGTCCATGGTAAGAGAAGTTCAGCCAGAGAATCGTCAAAGTCGAATCAGTTTGAACGGTGTCTTGTCCCCTATGTAATCGACATCCTCTAAACCGTTGAATGACTTTGGCGAGTGCCTGGTAGGGTCTCCTGTTCCATTGCCTTGAACGGGGTTCCATTGTACAATTCACCTAACAAGTTTTAGGTGAGGTGGCCTTTGATCCGCATGCGCTTTCTTTGTTTTTTGATAACCATCATATTCTTAACCTCTTGTGCCGGAGGCGGCGGGGGCGATGTCTTTACGGAAGAGCCCGGCGGGGGCAATTCATCCGTGCCCGGTCTTCCCGGCGAACCCTCTTCGCTGAACACCGAGTGGTGGAACCGGGTGGTTTTTTACGAGGTTTTCGTTCGCTCTTTTTATGACGCGCGCAGCGGCAGTAAGGCCGGTGACGGCATCGGCGATTTTCAGGGCCTCATCGAAAAATTGGACTATCTCAACGACGGCAATCCCAATACCAGCGACGATCTAGGCATCGGCGCCCTGTGGCTGATGCCCGTCATGCAGTCGCCCAGCTATCACGGCTACGACACCACGGATTACTACCAGATAGAGCGGGACTACGGCGACAACGCCCTTTTCCAATTGTTCATGGCGGAGTGTCGACAGCGCGGCATCAAGGTGATTATCGACCTGGTGCTGAACCATGCCTCCAGTCAACACCCCTTTTTCGTGCAGTCCAGGAACGAGGGCTCCAGCTATCGCGATTGGTTCGTGTGGTCTTCCAACAATCCCGGTTTCAGCGGCCCCTGGGGACAACCTGTCTGGCACCAGAGCGGGAATGCCTGGTATTACGGCCTGTTCTGGTCCGGCATGCCCGATTGGAACTACGCCAATCCCAATGTCAGCCAAATGGCCAAGGACATCAGCGCCTTCTGGTTGGACGATATGGACGTGGACGGCTTCCGCCTGGACGCCATTCGCTACCTGTTTGAAGACGGCAATAATGTGCAGGACACCACCGAAACACACAACTGGTTGACCGAATACTTTGCCGACTACAAAAGCGTGAAGAGCGATGCCTTTACCGTGGGTGAGGTTTGGGCCGATTCTTCTATCGTTGCTTCCTACAAGGGTCAGATGGATACCAATTTCCAATTCGACCTGGCCGGCGCCATGATCAACGCGGTCAACGGCGGCACCGTCTTCACCTTGGAAGGTCAGTTGCAAACGACCTGGGATAATTTCGACTCTAATCAGTTCGCCACCTTCCTGACCAATCACGACCAGCCGCGAGTGATGACCGAACTGGCCGGTTCCATTCCCAAGGCCAAATTGGCGGCGACCGTGTTGCTGACAACGCCGGGCGTACCCTTCATCTATTACGGTGAAGAGATCGGCATGCAAGGCACCAAACCCGATGAGCTGATTCGCACCCCCATGCAGTGGACCGGCGGCAGCCATGCCGGTTTCTCCACCCGAAGCCCCTGGCAGGCTCCCGCCTCCGGTTACCAGCAGGTGAATGTACAAGCCCAACAGACCGATACCGATTCGCTGTGGCATCACTACCGCAAGTTGATCCATCTTCGCAATGACAATCCCGCTCTCTTGGAAGGCAACTTCACGAGAATCGATACCAGCGAGAGCACCGTGCTGTGCTTCCTGCGCCAGGCCCCGGGCCAAAGCGCGTTGGTGTTGATCAACATGACGCCGAACAGTGTCGACGACTATGTGGTGGCCCTGGACGCCGACTACGACAATGCCGTGGAGCTGTTGAACGGCGCCGCGTTGTCCAAGGGTTCCGCAACCACCAAAAACGGTCTGACCGGTTTCAAGCCCATTGGGGAATTAGAAGCACGTACCGGTTACATCATTCGCTTCCCATAGCGGTTAAGTTCAAAATCTAGGAAAAAATTTCAGGATTCTCCCGTAATCTTGCCAATTGGGGTATTCCAATTCGATAAATTTTCCGAGTAATTCTATACCGGCACCCACCCGCGATACGTCGGAAGTTTGTTCACCCCCACCTACAGGCCTCCGACAAGGACGGCGAGGTGTTTATGATACCGGCACCGGCGGGTTACCAAATCCTGAAGCGGATTTATTCGAGCCGGAACTCACAGGTTTTCCGGGCTCGGCGTCTTGCCGACAGCCGGCCGGTCATTATCAAGATCCTCAGTGACGATTATCCGTCACCCGCTGAATCCGCCCGGTATCGCCAGGAGTTTGAGATTACCCGGAAGCTGACGGAACCCGGCATCATCCGCGCGTATTCTCTCGAAAATACCGGGCGCGGGCTGATGATTGTGTTGGAAGATTTCGGGGCGTCATCGCTCAATATATTGTGGCCGGAAGAGGCCCTGCCGCCGGAGCTTTTCTTTTCACCGGCGCTACAGGCGGCAGCGGCATTGAAAAAGATTCATAGGGCACAAGTCATCCACAAGGATATCAACCCGAGTAACCTGGTCTACAATCCTCAAACCGATGTGCTGAAAGTGATCGATTTCGGTATTGCCACGCGCTTGCGGCGAGTGACCCGGTATCAGGAACACCCTGTCAACCTGGACGGCACGTTGCCGTATATGTCACCCGAACAAACCGGCCGCATGAATCGGCCGGTGGACTATCGAACCGACTTGTACTCGCTGGGCGCAACTTTCTACCAACTGTTGTGCGGCAGGCCGCCGTTTCGAGAACAGGACCCCATGGCCCTGATTCATTGCCATATCGCCCGCACGCCGGATGCGCCGCATGAACTGGACCCCCGAATTCCGAAGGTGTTGTCCGATATCGTGTTGCGCTTGATGGAAAAACATGCCGAGCGGCGCTACCAATCGGCCCGAGGTCTGGAAGAGGATCTCTATCGCTGTCGGGAAATGTTGCAGACACGCGGTCGGATTGCCTACTTTCAACCGGGCGCCCGGGATTTTCCCCAAAGGTTCGAGCCCGGCCGCAAAATCTACGGCCGGGATTCGGAATTGAAGGTCCTACAGCAAGCTTTTCTACATGCTGGAAACGGTCCGACCCTGGTTTGTTTGCGCGGTCAATCCGGTGTCGGCAAGACGGCCCTGGTACAGGAACTTTTCAAGCCGTCGGTCAGAACAGACTGTTTTTTCATCACCGGTAAATTCGATCAATTTCAAAGCGGGGCGCCCTGTTCAGCAGTCTTGGACGCCCTGGAAGATTTGGCCGGGCAATTGATTTGTTTGCCTCAGGCTGAATTGGATACATGGAAGACCGGCATATTGAACGCGGTGAAAGGCAACGGCGCCCTGATTACCGAAGCTGTTCCCACCATGGAAAAAATCATCGGCCCTCAACCGCCGCCGGAGGAATTGGATGCGGCATCCACAAAGCACCGCCTGCTTCACACCCTGACACGCTTTATCGGGGTGTTTTGTCGGCCGCTGGTGATGTTTATCGATGATTTGCAGTGGGCGGATACGCAAACGTTGGAACTATTGGAATGGCTTGTAGACAGTAATGCCGGCTTCTTGTTGATCGGGGCCTATCGCGGAAAGGAAGTGACCCCAGATCACCCTCTTTCGCGACTGCAGAAACGTATTGCGAAGGAATCAACGATTTATTTCAGTATCGACCTGGAACCTTTGCAACCCGAGGACGCCGGCCTTTGGATTGCCGATACTTTGCGCCTTGAGCCGCCCGAGGTTGCCGGATTACGCGATCTTGTCTTTGACAAAACCGGGGGCTACCCTCTTTTCATGGGGCGGTTCATGGAGAATCTCTACGAGCAGGGCCTGCTCTACATCGAAGAGGAAGAGAACCGCTGGGGATGGGATGAGACCGGTATTCTGGCAATGGATTTTGCCGATAACCGCGTGGGCATGATCTTGGATCGGTTTCAGAATCACAAAAGAGAAACCCGCGATGCGGTCAGTTTGGCCGCTTGTTTGGGAAACCGCTTCGATCTGGATGAATTGTCCCTGGTCATGGACTGCTCTCCGCTCGAAACCTACCATGCCCTCCTCCCCGCGCTTCAGGATGACCTGGTGTTGCCGCTTTCGGGTTTGGAGATTCACGAGCGGGACAACGCGCTGGTGATCCGCTTCTTCAAATTCAGTCACGATCGCATTCAGCAGGCCGCCCGCCAATTGATTCCCGAAAAGGAACTGCCCGAAGTCCAATACCGAATCGGCAGTATTCTTGCCCGACATGTCGGAGAGGAACACAAGGACTTCTTCAAGATCGTCGACCTGTTGAATCAGGGAAGAACGCTTATCCACGAAATTGAAGAGAGGAAGCGCCTGGTTCGCCTAAATCTTTCAGCGGGTCAACAGGCCATGAGGAGCGCCGCTTATGAACGTGCGTTAAATTACCTGACCATAGCCTCGGAAGGCCTCGGTCCTCTCTCCTGGCGTAAGGATTATACGTTGACCATGGAGGTGTACCAATGTCATGTGCAGGCAGCCATGGCAACCGGGCAAAACGAGGAAGCGGAGCAACTTTTAAACCATGCGCTTGCTCATGCCCGAGCGTGTCGGGAAAAGGCATTCCTGTTCAAGGACCTGACCTTGGTGAATTTGTTCAAAAACGATTTTCCCATGGCCAGAAAGTACGCGGAATCGATATTGGGCTGTTTGAATATACATATTCCCAAGGATTTGGACGCTCATCTGGTTCATCTGGAGAAAAAGGTGATCGACAGGTTGCTGCAAACCGAACCGGAATCTCTGAAACCGATGAGCGATTTCGATGAGCACCGGTTGAAAGCGTTGGACACCGTCAGTTTTTATCCGATCTTCTTTTTGGAGGACTGGTCTTTTCTTCGCTTTCTTTTGTTGCAAAACATTCAGTTCGCCCTTGAACTGGGGCATTCCATCGGGCTGTCGGAGTGCACGGCGGTCTATTCCGGTCTCTCCAAACAAAACGGCGAATACGAACGGGCCCTGACCATCGGACGCTGGTCCGAAAGACTGCGCAAACACAATCATTATCCCGGGGTTTATTTCAATCCGGGTTTTGTCATGGGCCTTCCCGTCGATGAAATGACGGAGTTCTCAGAACGATGCCGGCGCGCATGCATCGATACCGGTCGCTTCTACCAAGCCGCATGTTTCATGTTTGAATACGTCTTATTGACGTTCATTTTAGGTCGAAAAACCAATGATGATGAGCGCTTATCGGAATACCGCGCCTTTGCACGTAAACACAAAGCGGGGATGGCGCTGGACATTATGACAGCCGTGCAGATTGCCCGAAACAACCTGGAAGAGACCTGTGGGGATTATGTTTTCGGCAGTCCTGAAGAAAAGGCCTTCGAGGCCGGCTTGTCCAACTTTACCGGCTGCATCTACCTGTTTGCCAAGGCAGAGGTTCTATTGATTCAGGGTCATGTCGAACAAGCGTTGAAGTTCAGCAACAAGGCTCAAGTCTACGCACCCGGCATCGACGGCACCGCTTTTCTGGAACATCATCAATGGACGCGCGCCGTTATCCTGGCCGCGAACCACGCGACCATGAGTGAAGAAGAACAAACGACTGCCCTGACCGAGTTGGATCGAACCTTGGAGAAATGGCGACGGCTTGTCCAGCTAAACCGTCAATTCTACGGTTACCAGGAAGCATTTATGCGTGCGGAGCGCATGAGATGGAAGGGACAATTTCTCAAGGCGTTGGAGACCTATAAGCAGGCGCTTGAAGCGGCCCATCGAAACGGTACTGTGCGCCACGAGGCCCTTTTGGAAGAAAGGCTGGCCTCCCTGTGGGAGGACATGGGCCACGCCGAGTACGGCCGTCGCCATTTAATCCTTGCCCGACAATGTTATCGGATGCTGGCCGTGCGGAGCAAGGTAACGGAATTGGATCAAAGACTCAGCGATGAGTCGCTCGACAATAACGTCCTCGTATCCGACAACACCCATACGAGTTCCGGCAGAAGCGCCGAGGCATTGGACCTACACACGTTGATCAAGGTTAGCCGCGCTGTTTCAAGCAATCTGGACCTTTCGGAATTACTCCGGAAAATGATGGCCGTAGTGATTGAAAACGCCGGAGCCGAAACCGGCTTTTTATTGATGCCGGCACAGGGTTGCTGGACAGTCAAGGCTCGCGGCAACGTCCAGGAAATCAAGGTTCTGCCGGAAGGAATACCCGTGGATCTCTGCGATGACCTCTGCAAAGGCGCGGTGCAGCGCGTGGCCAGAAGCGGGGAAACGCTGATCCTGGATGATGCTGAGCGGGCGGGATTCAAGCATGGTCATGAGGAACACGGCGCGATTCGATCCTTGATTTGCATGCCGGTCAACACAAGAGGCCGTGAGCGGTGCATCCTTTACCTGGAAAACAATTTGAATACCGGCGCCTTCACCCGTCGGCATCTGGAGGTATTGGAAACCCTGACCGCACAAATGGCGATCTCGCTGGAGAACGCCCTGCTGTACAGCAATCTCGCGGCCACCAATCGTACCTTGGAACAAAAGGTGATCGACAGAACTCGCGAGTTGAAGAACAAAAACGACGAACTGGCGCGTAAGAATCGAGAGATCGTTCAGGCCCAGGAACAGTTGGTTACCCGGGAGAAAATGGCCTCACTGGGCATCTTGACCGCGGGCGTTGCCCATGAGATCAACAATCCTACCAACTTCGTCTTCGGCGGCGCCCAAAACCTGGACCGACGGTTGGGCGCCTTTCGGGATTACGTGTTGTTGCTGGCCGAGGACGCACCGGAAGAAGTGGTCCGTGATTTGACGGAAAAGATGGAACCCCTGTTCAACGATTGCCGGTTGATTTTAAACGGTTCGCAACGCATCAGTCGCATCGTGCGCGACCTGCATATGTTCACTCGCAAGGATGAAGCCCCGCAAAAACAGGTCAGTTTGAGTGAAGCACTGGCCGCAACCTTGAACCTGATCCAAGCCAACTACCGCAATCGGATCGATTTCCACGCGGAATACCGGGATCCCCTGATCATCAATTGTCGACCCGCGGAGATGAATCAGGTCTTCATGCACCTGATCGTCAACGCCTGCGATGCGGTCGATGAACGCTATGGCAAGCAAGGCGGTTTACGAGAGGGAAGAGTCTCGATCGAAACATCGATGGAAGACGGGCGGGCAATGATTCGCGTATCGGACAATGGATGCGGCATGCCCAGGGAGGTGCGAGAAAAAATCTTCGAGCCTTTCTTTACCACTAAAGATGTGGGCTCCGGGACCGGCCTGGGTTTGTCCACCTCTTACGGCATCGTCCAAAAACACGGCGGCAGCATCGAGGTCGACTCTCATCGGGGAAAGGGCAGCACCTTCACCATCACCCTTCCGGTCGATCATGCGCAGTCATACTGAAAAAGGGGGCGCCGGTTAATTCCCGCGCCCCCCTTAGAAAAGAGGTGATTGGGTTGGAGTAGGGTTTTCTATCGAACCTCTTTCTTTTAATCGGTTATTCCTTCCAAGTCCGGGAGATCCCCGGCGCTCTACCTCCAAAGCGGAAACGAGGTAAAAAAGAGCTCAAGAAATCAAAAAAGATGGAAAAAGACCGGAAAGGGTAGCGCATCATCACCGTTGAAGCTATATTTGTATTCGCGAATAAAAATATGAGGTAACTCCTTTTATGGCACGCAAATTGACCTTTGTCCTGGATGACGAGCCGTTGGAATTTGCCCTGTTCAAAGTGGACCGCGACAAGCTCTATGGTCGTAAACAGCCGCGCGCCGTGGATCATCGCGAGCACGGCCTCATCAAGGGTTATCTGGACGAATGGGGCAGTGTGGTCATCGACCAGACCGGCATGGGTTACCTGGACGAGTCCATGGAATGGCGCACCCGTGATGAACTGGTCGCCGTGAATGCCGACGGCGAGTCCCTGGAAACCCACCCGTCTACCTTCGACCGCCCCGTGGTCCTGAAGGATCGCGCGGACGTGGATACCTTCTGCGATTTTGAAATTACCACCGTGTATATGTTGCAGGGTTTCCACGCCGAAGCCCTGGCCGAAAAGCTGGCCGCGGTAGACGGATTCTACAGCTTTCCGTTCAACTATCGCGCCGGCACCGATCCCAAAACGGCTTTCCTGAACCCCGTGGACAATCAGCTGTTTATGATGATCGGCGCTCCCACCAACATTGAATTTCTGGACAAACCCCAGATCGTCGCATTGGACGCCGAGGATGAAAGCGGCGATGAAGATGAAGATGACGATCTGGATTTCAGCATGATGTGAGGCAGCCATGCGCGCTCTGAATATCGCCGATGACGGCAATCGCGATTCTCATGTGGCCTTCGAACCGGTCACGGTGAAAACCGAAACGGGGTTCCGCACCGACAACGGCGGCAAGGTTCGCTCCGTCAAGGTGATCAAAAACACCATGGAAAGCAATCTGGCCCATCTGAAGGAACTGGCCGAAAAAGGCGGTAGCGAACCGGAAGACCTGATCATTGCCGGTGACCCCGAGGTAGATTTCCGCTACATGGGCAAGATCAGTTCCAGTACTCGCACCATTTATATCGACGAGAGCGGCAGAATCTCCTACAACGTCCGTTTTCAGGAAAACATCTACAGCCCCGAGGGCGAACTGACGGAAACCAGGGACATGGAAAGCCTGCCTGCAAACATCGCCGTGGATTGGCCCCTGCGTTGGAGCAAGAAGTTCGTGCCGGTTTCCAAAGCGGTCAAGATGTTCGTCTTCAGCAAGGTCTACCAGTTACGCCATGTCAACGGTCTGACTTACGATTTTCTCTACCGGATGGCGGAGGTACTGCACAAGAAACAGGCTTTTATGTTGATCGGAGCCGGCAAAGCGGGCAAGGAGCCTCTGCGCTTTCATCGCGGCGGGCTGCCGTATCGGGCCTTTCTACGCGGTCGGGTGAAAGGCGAATCCTATTGCTTGACCCTGCACCTGACCAATTTGGAATTGAAGGCGGTCCATCCATGAAAGTGTCCACCGAGAAGGCTGAAACCATTTTCGGCGAGTTCATCGAGGTACCCCACACCCAAATCGACCCGGAACTCTACGGGCAGGTAGTGGACTACAAGCGACGTGTCGCCTCCAAATTCAAATCAATCGGCAAGGACGCCGTCCCTCGCATCCAAGGGAATGAGTTCTATATTTCCCTGAAACTGGACGGCGAACACAGTCAACTCTTTTATGAGGACGGTGAGATCGCGCTCCTTCGACCGCGCGGTTATGCCTATCTGGGGTTGCCGTGCCTGACTCAGGCAAAAGACATCTTGGAAAAAGCCGGTATCAAGCGAGCCCTCTTCCCCGGCGAACTCTATGTCAAACGACCCGACGGCAAGCGCACCAGGGTTTTCGACGTCCTGGCTCATACCAAGGGGCCCAAGTCCCAGGACCAGATCGACCAACTCTGCTTCGCTCCCTTCGATATCCAGTTTTTGGATGACGAGGTATTTGTCGATTTCTCCCAGGTCTACGATCGCTTACACCAGGTCTTCGACGGCACGCCGCTGGCCCCGCCCGCATGGGTGAAATCCAAGGATCGCAAAGATATCGAAAGCAGCTACCGCAAATGGGTGGATGAAGAAGGCGCCGAGGGTTTGATGATCCGAACGGATCTCACCTTCCGCTACAAGCTGAAGGCGCAACACACCATCGATGCGGCTATCATCGGCTACACGGCAAGTGACGATATGGTCACCAGCGTACTCACCGCTCTGGTCAACGAGGACAGTTCCATTCAGGTCCTGGCCCCGGTAGAAAAAGGTTTTTCGGATATAGAGCGCGCCGACCTGCTAACACGACTGGAAGGTTTGCGCACCGAATCCGACTACATGGAAGTAAGTCGCTTCCATACGCCTTTCTTCATGGTTAAACCCAAGCTGATTATCGAATTCACCTGCAACGACATGACCGCGGAACGCCATAACGGGCAACCGGTCAAAAAGGCCGTGCTCAATCTGAAAAAGGGACGCTACAGCCTTTTGCGAAGCGCGAACTTCGTCTCGCCCAAACACTGCGTCTATCAGCGGTTTCGCGACGACAAAGCGGTCAACCCGGTGGACCTTCGCACCGCCCAGGTTACCGATGTCGTATTTATCGATGTGGCCGGTGAAACCCAAACCGAAATCAGTTTTCCGGAAGTAGACATTCTGAAACGCGAGGTTTGGACGAAGGAAACAAAAGGCAAAGTTTCCGTTCGGAAATTCCTCGCTTGGAAAACCAACAAAGAGGCGATTGACGACGCCTACACAGCCTATGCCTTCAACTACACCGATTACAGCCCGGGCCGCAAAGAACCTCTGAAACAAGATGTTAGAGTCTCCAACTCGCGCGATCAAATTTTGGCGATCTTGGAAGGTTTTCGGGAAAAGAACATCAAGAAAGGCTGGGTCAAGGAAGAAGGATGAACCGGCGGAACGATTTTGCCTGGTCAAATAAACTATCCGGGCTCCGGTAAAGTTACCCGGAATTGAAAACAGTGCTAACGAATTCTCCATTTCGACCGATGCCACAGGTGTAAGTTTCGCAATACCGGATGGAATTATGCTCGATCATCAGGCGTTGGATACAATACCGCAATCATTTCTTGACGAATATCGCAACAGGCTGAGCGCGGGCCGTCTGGAACTGCCGCTTCTGCCGCATGTCTCTTCTAAGATCCTGGAACTGGCCGCCTCCGATCAAGGCAGTGCCGCCGAGTTCTCCGATCTCATTCACAAGGACCAGGCTCTGGCCGGCCAGGTCCTTCGAGTGGCTAATTCTTCCGTGTTTGCGAGGCGGGGGAATATCGTTTCGCTGAAGCAGGCCGTGACCCGCTTGGGCCTTGACCTGCTCTCCGAAATCGCCATGACCTCCATGCTGGCAGGTAAGGTTTTCAAGGTCAACGGGTTTCAGAATATCATCAGTTACACCTGGCGACATGCCCTGGCCACCGGCTGCTTCGCCAAAGAAATCGCCAGATTGGGCCGTCGAAATGTGGAGAGTGCTTTTCTCTGCGGATTACTGCATACCATCGGTAAACCGCTTGCCTTGAACACCGCCATCAAGTTGGCGGAAGAAACCGGCGTGGAATTGAATGAGGATTCGGTAACGGCCCTTTTGGGGTTGACGCACCAACAGGTCGGCGAACAAATCTCCGCTGAGTGGAAACTGCCCGAGGCTGTCCGCATCTGTATTCTGCATTTTCACGATTACACCGGAGCCCAAACCCATCGCAATGAAGCGACCATGACCTATCTCGCCACGCGCATGGGTCATCTCCTGCTGGACCCCGAAAACCATGATGAGGCCGAGTTGCGAGCCGACCCGGTTCATATGGAACTGAATCTCTACCCCGACGACGTCGATAAACTTTTGGGCATGCGTGAACATATCGAGGAAATTGTCGATTCCCTTGAGCAGGGGGGCGCATGAGACGTTTCGACATCCTGGTCATCGGTAGCGGGCCGGCCGGTCAGAACGCCGCCATCCAAGGCTGCAAATCGGGGCAGCGCGTCGCTATCGTCGAAAAAGAGCGTCGCTTGGGCGGAGCCTGTGTGCATCGCGGCACCATTCCCAGCAAAACACTGCGCGAAAATGCCTTGCAGATGCAGGGTTTGAAACGGCACGCGGATGCCTTTCAGTTCAGCCTGAAAAAAGACATACAGGTCTCCGCCATGATGAAGAACCTGGATCAGGTGTTGGAATCCCATGTCAAATACATGTCCCAACAGTTGGATCAGGCAGGCGTGGTTCCCATTCACGGGCGGGCGCGCTTCTTATCTAAAAACCTGGTCGAGATCATGGCCGTCGACGGCAGCACGGAACAAATCGAGGCCGACATCATCGTTGTCGCCACCGGCTCCCGGCCCAGAGATCCACGGGATGTGCCGGTGGATCACGAAAATATTTTCGATTCCGACTCGGTGCTTTCGCTGATCTACCTGCCCAGAACCATGACAGTACTGGGCGGGGGGGTTATTGCCTGCGAATACGCTTCTATCTTCGCGGCGTTGGGAACCCGGGTGACCATCGTCGACAACGGCCCCAAACCCATGGCATTTTTGGACGATGCCTTGTTGGACGAATTTGTTTTGGAATTCGAAGCTAACGGCGGGCGCTACCTGGGCAATCAACGTCCGGTAAATATCCACCTGAATGCCATGGGGCACGTGGTGACGGTGCTGTCCGACGACCAGAAGATCATCAGCGAGAAGATGCTGTTTGCAATGGGTCGTGTGGCCAATTTGGACTCGTTGGGATTGGAAAACGTGGGTTTGGAGCCTACGATGCAGGGCTGCCTGGAGGTAGATCACTATTGTCGCACTACCGTCAGCAATATCTACGCGGTAGGCGATGTGGCGGGTCCGCCCGCGTTGGCCGCATCGGCCATGGAACAAGGGCGCCGAGCGGTTTTGCATGCCTGCGGCCAGGAAGTGACAGGCCCTCCGGAAAACATCCCTATCGGCATCTACGCTATCCCCGAACTATCCAGTATCGGCCTGACCGAGGCCCAAGCCACGGAACGTTTCGGCGAAGTGCTTACCGGCACCTCTCATTTCAGTCAGGTGGCGCGAGGGCAGATTACCGGCATCAAGGACGGTTTCTTGAAGATCGTCTGCCACCCTCGCAGCAGGCGTTTGCTGGGCGTGCAAATCGCGGGAGAAGGCGCAACGGAACTCATCCACATCGGTGAAATGGGATTGATGCGCGAGTGCTCTTTGGATGACTTCATCGAAGGCGTTTTCAATTTCCCTACCTTTGCGGAAGCCTATCGCGGGGCCGCCCTGGATGCATTGCACAAACTGGAACCCGCGAGGTAAGGTTGCCTAGTCTTTCAACGCAACGCCCACCGCGTCTTTGACTGATTGAAATCCGTCTTGAACCAGCAGGCGGTCCAATTCTTTCAAGATTCGAAAAACGGTGTTCTGTCCGCCGTATACCAACCCGGTATAGATTTGCACACAGCTTGCCCCGTGGCGGATTTTTTCGTAGGCATCCGCCCCGGTAAATATACCGCCCACACCAACGATGGGGATGTCTCGAGGCAAGTGTTTGCGTAAGAAAGCAATCACTCCGGTGGCCATATCGCGAACCGGGGCGCCGCTGAGCCCGCCCGCTCCGATATCCGCCACCCGTTTTTCCGAAGTTTTCAAGTTATTTCGAGTAATGGTGGTATTGGTGGCGATCACGCCGTCGATTCCCGAGGAGGTAACGACTTCGACGATCTCGATTAGTTGGTCTTCATTCAGATCCGGGGCAATCTTCAATAAAAGCGGCAATTGGGGATCTTTATTCAGTTGTTGAAGGTGGTCGAGCAGTTTTTGCAACGGCTCCCTGGCTTGTAGCTTGCGAAGGTCGGGCGTGTTGGGGCTGGAAACATTGACCACGAAATAATCGACGTGGGGCTTCAACAGATTGAAGCTGAAGGTGTAATCGTCGACGGCCCGGTCCAACGGGGCGACCTTGGATTTACCGATATTACCGCCGAGGGGAATGGCGGCATGTCGGCGGGCCAGACGGGTGGAAATGACTTCCGCGCCGTCATTGTTGAAACCCAATCGATTGATCAGGCCGTTATCTTCCGGCAGCCGAAAGATCCTGGGTTTGGGATTCCCGCTTTGGGCCTCGGCGGTTACGGTGCCGATTTCGACATAAGCGAACCCCAGCCGGTGAAGGTTGGGGTACATTACAGCATTCTTGTCGAAACCGGCCGCCAATCCTACCGGATTTTCCAGGGGGATACCGCAAAGATCGGTCCGCAGGCGCTCGGACCGAAAACCATTGAGCATTCGATTGACCGAAAAGAAAGGTTGTGTCAAGGAGCCGGCCATCAAGGAGACCGCAAAATGGTGCGCTTTTTCCGGGTCGACCCGGAAAAGGCAGGGCTTAATCAGCCATTCGTAAAGCATTAATGTTTCCTCGGACGAAGGGTAGAGACCTCGATGTGATCAGGCGAGTCTATAGGTAATGTTCCTCTGCTTGCCCTCGCGAATGACAACGCCCTCACTGGTCAGGTCCTTGATACGAATGTTCCAGGTGGAGGGGGATACCCCGGTTTCCTGGATCACCTCGTTCTTCTTAAGAGGTTTTCCTGCTTTTTGTAAGCAATCGATAATCCGCTGCCGGCTTTGCTCCGCGGAAATCCGGATGGGTCGGTTGGAAGCCGAGCCGGACTTTTTATTGAATTGCAGGGACAGGCTTTGCTTACCGCGCACCCTGCGAACGGTTACGTCGATCTTACTCTTTTCGGCCACGTAAACGAACGCCTTTCTAACGGCAGCGGGTTTCTCATCCGCGTCCAGATCCCAGTAGACCATATTTTCATCTGCTACCTGAAGAGCATCTCGCAAAATGCCTAAATAGTGGTCATACTCCTCTTTTGATAACGAATCTTTCTGCTTTGGCTCCAATCTCAGCTTTCCCATATTAGCTCCTTAAATTTATCCATTCCAAAAACCGATTGTCAGGCTTTTTCCATAATAATTACACTAATTAAGCTTGTCAATCAATGATATTAGGCATGATGAGAAATTATGACTAACCAGGCCGGCGAACATGCTTTTGCATCACAAAATAGCGAAAAGATAAGTAGCTTTTTATCAAGCGCCTGGAAATCTGTGATAATGAGGTTCCCATTTTGGCCGCATCAAACTGTTTTCGATTAACGTTTCATGCTGTTCAATACAGAAAGACAGTATATGATGATAGCCTAGACACCCAAGTTGGGCCTTTTTCCAAGACCAGATAATTTAAATCTCTTAATGATATTCGATGAGAATAACGCTACAGGTTCAAGCTTCTGGTAGCATGTTGCGGCCGGGGAAGGGAGACACCGAAGAGGTGCAAATACGATCTCACCCGATTTTTCATACCCTTGCGCCAATATTAAACTTGCGTGTTATAATGGTGACGGGCCTCACAAAGTCCTTGAATTCAGGCTTCTTCCACGGTCGCCGGACCGTAGGGGCACCCTTCATAGGGGGAGTGATGATACGTAGATTGTTTCCATTGGTTTTTGCCGTTGCCGCCCTTGCTCAGGGGGACCTTTCCAAGCAATTGTCGTTGTGTAAGGATCTGCTGCCGGAAGCTACCCGGTGTGGGATTCTCTTCAATTCGGGTGATCAGAGGGCACCCGGTCTCATTTCCATGGCGTCCCAGGAATCCGGGTTAACGATCGTCCAGGCGCCGGTCAAAAGTATTCGTGAGATTTCCAGCGCGATGCGTCAACTGGTCAACCAGTTCGACGTCGATTTTATCGTGATCCTGGATGATCGGGTCATCGCCGGACCAAATGCAATTAAGTTCGTGGTCAAGCAAACCGTTAAGAAAAAGAAACCGGTCTTCACCTCTTCCGATAACGCGTTGAAGAGCGGGGCGTTCGGCAAGTTCGCCAGGAAGGGGGGCGATTGGATCCTACAAATCAACGGGAAGGTTCAGAACCTTTTCGATATAACAATTCCCGACGGCAACGTTCGATACGCGGTGGTTCAAGAGTGACGCCGGTTCCCAGGTCTCTCCCCCCGAGTGAGCGTTGTCGGGGTGAGAGAGGCTGTGGCGAATGAATATTTTCGGGAGGCTCAAGCACTTCAAGATCCGTAACAAGATCATTTTGAGTTTCTTTATATTGGTGCTCTTTGTATCCGCGTTACTCTCCTATTTCAGCTATAACAGCTTGCGCGACAATCTGTTCCGCGAGTATAAAAACAGGATCAGCAGCGACATCCAGGCCTTCAAACAAGGGGCGGCGGATGATTTGCTGTTGGGCGATACCGATGCCGTAAACACCAGGATGGCCGCTCGTTTGAAAGGTTCCGACCTTGTAGCGGTTCTGGTTGTGGACACACAAGGTGAACCGGGCAGCAATTTGTTGTACGATCGCCGCAAGGACAGCTCCTTCAGCAGGAATGTTCAAGCCGTCGCCGGCTTGCTGAACCAAACCTCCGTCACCTGGCACAACAATAGTGATCGTGAAGATTTGAGCAACGTTATGTTGCGTCGCTTTGCCGAATTACTCAAGAACAACGGAGAGTGGGGTTATACGGAGCGTACATCCGTCGACAAGGGTGACTATCTCATCCTGGCCGCGGCAGGGTTCAATGCCGACGCGGGGATCGACGGTCCCCTGGCTCATATCTTCTTCATCTATGATCTGGCCCGCTTGGACGGTATCTTCGCCGACGCTAAGAAACAGGCTCTGATCATCTTCCTGGTGGCCTTGGGCTTTTCCCTGATCTTCGGCCATTTATTGGGGCGCATCCTCACGCGGCCCATCAACCAGGTCGTGGAAACTATCAAAGACATTGCCGAGGGTGACGGCGATCTGAGCGTTCGGCTGAAATCCGAGTTCCAGGATGAAACCGGGGAACTCTGCAACTGGTTCAATACCTTTGTGGGCAAGTTGAACGACCTGATCCACCGCATCGATCAAACGGCCCGCGTTCTCAATGAACAACTGCGTAATCTCACCCTCAACATCGAGTTGCTGCAAAACAATGTCAACTCTACCGACAAGGCGTTCCACTCGGTGGCCAACGTGGGCGAAGCCCTCCAGGGCGGTATTCACACCATCAGTTCGGGTACGGAAACTTCACACGGCGCGATGGAGAGTGTGGCCGACGGTGCGCGGAAAATGACCACCAATATCTTCGAGGTATCCAACTCCATCCAGCAAAGCGCGCGAAACCTGAGCGAGGTTGCCGGCGCGGTCGAAACGCTGTCCAACACCTTTCAGGACATTGCCAAAAGTGTGGAGGAAAGCAAGAAAACCACCGAGCAGGCCAATTTGCTCAGTCAACAAGCCGGCGATAATGTACGCATCCTGGCCGAACATGCCGAAAATATCTCTGATTTCATGAACCTGATCGACGCGATCTCCAAACAGACTAATTTGTTGGCCCTGAACGCTACCATCGAGGCGGCCAGCGCCGGCGATGCGGGCAAGGGTTTCGCGGTTGTGGCCAACGAGGTCAAAGATCTGGCGCGACAAACGGCCGAGGCAGTCAAGGAAATCGCGGGCAGGGTTACGGAAATTCAATCCAGCACCAAAGGCACCATCCAATCGATCGACCAGATTGCAAGTGTCATGAAAGACGTGAACCGCATCAATGATCACATCGTGGTCACGGTGGAACAACAAGCGGGCACCGTTCAGGAAATCCACCACAACCTGGATAATACCAGTCGGGAATCCGAATCCATCGCGGAGTCGATCAGTAACTCACACGATATTTCAGTAGATGTTTCCAAGGCTTGCGAAGAGGCCTTCGCCCAGACCAAAACGGTTTTGGGCACTACCCGTGAGATCATCGGCCATTCCCAACTACTGGCCGAAAAATCCTCGGAGGCCAAACTGTCTTCCGAGGAAATGGTCTCTGCGTTGGGAAGCAGCTACCATTCCGTCAACGATCTGGGTGAAGCGGCGCGCAACATGTTGGCCATTACGCGCAAGTTCAAGTACATCGAGGAGAGCGAGTCTCGTTAAATCGCTTGAGCGTTCGGATAACCCGGCCGCCTGCTTTTCTCTCGCGGAAGAAAGAGAGGGCGGCCGGGGCGACCCCGAAAATTCCTCTGAAAACGATAGGACGGCCGGGCCGCCCCTCAAATCTCAGTGAGAAAAGATAGAGTGGCCGAGGCGACCCCTGAATTCCGATGAGAGAAGCCGGGGTGGCCGGGCCGCCCGCAGAATCTCAGAGAAAAAAGATAGGGTGGCCGGGCCGCCCCCGGTTTTGCATAGAAAAAAGACAGGGTGGCCGGGCCGCTACTAAAATTTCGGGGAAAAAAGATAGGGTGGCCGGGCCACCTCCGGAATTTCAGTGAGAAAAGGCAGGGTGGCCGGGCCGCCCCCGGTTTTGCATAGAAAAAAGACAAGGTGGCCGGGCCACTTCCGTAATTTCAGTGAGAAAAGGCAGGGTGGCCGGGCCGCCCCCGAAATCTCAGTGAAAAAAGGCAGGGTGGCCGGGCCGCCCGCAAAATTGTATGAAAAAAGTTGGGGCGGCAGGGCCGTCCATGCCCGATTACAGGCCGCGGATGGGTTGGGTCTGGTAGAGATAGCTGAAACCGCTGCCGGCCTGGGTTCCGCGCAAGGCCACGATAAGCACGGGTTGGTCGGCGCTAACCTCGACCACGGTTCCCTCCGGATTCTCGTAGAGAGCCCCGATGATGGCCAGGGTTTTGGCTTGCGGCGCCAAACTTTCCGTGATGGTTGTGCTCGAGAGGCTGCGGCCGGAAGTGTCGCGGAAGTGAACCGTTACCGGTGTCATTGCATCGCCCGCGTTCAGTACGGCGAGGCCGTCGAATACCAGATCCTGTTCACCGGGATAGAAATACCATCTGGTGGAAGCGCGATTATCCTCGTTCAGATGAGCGGTGGCGCCTGAGACAGCGGCTGCCTTATAGCCCACGCTCACCGCGATATCGTCGCTGCCCGAGATGCCGATGTGGCTCAAACTTTCCTGGCTGAAGACGTTATCCATGGGCATGCTGCTGAACCCACCCGCGGGTACGCTCAAGTCTGCCGTAGCGCCTGCAATGGCTTGACCGTTGGAGGCATAGGCGGTCAGGGTAACGCTGCTCTCCGTGGTGCCTCGGTTGTTCATGTACAAGGTAGAGGTGAAATCGCCGCCGGGCCGGGTGACGTGGGTCAGCCAGCGGGTGGGCGCTTCAGCGACAGTCCGGTTTTGGATCAGGCCCGAACGATAAGTCAACAGGGTGCAACGCATGCGGTTGATCTGCTCGGGCGTGAACTCTTGCAGGCAACTGTCGTCCGTATAGTTCATATAGTTATGAATAGGGTCCTCGAAACCGCAGCTCATCTCGTCCGCGCAGCCGCCGTCGGCCTCCAGGTGGGGATTGGTGTCGCAAATATAATCGCCGGTGGTGTAACAATCGCCGGTAGCACAATCGCCGGCTTGGGAATTGAAGGTGTGCTCTAAACCCAGGTAGTGGCCGACCTCGTGAGAAATGGTATGGCCCAGGTCCGCGCCCGGCACACCGCCCAAACCCACGGCGTCGTAGGCCATTGCAACCCCCTCTTCAGATGGGTTCGCACCGGCTTCCCAGGGCATCCACACGATGTAACCCAGGGCGAAGTCCATGCCCGTGGTGAAGATATTCAGGTAACGGGTGGTGTCCCAAGCCAGGGCGCTGCCGTACTCGGCCCGGATTTCCTCCGTAGCTTCGCGGAACCAGTCGCCGTTTTGAGTATAGGTGATGCCGCCGGACGGGTTGCCCTGAGGATCTTTCTCGGCCAGATAGAATTGAATCATGACGTCGTTGCCCTGCTCGGCGTTGGTGCCGGCCTGAGCTCTAAAGTCCTGGTTGAGCACCGTCATCATTTCGTGGATTTTGTCCTCGCTCAAGCGGCCTGTTCCTTGCTCGTCGTATATTACATGAACCACCACGGGGATTTCATAGAGTTCGGTAGGGTTATAGGTTCCGTCGACCACGGTGCCGCCGCCGTCGCAGTCAGTGCGCTTGGCCCATTTCATGGCGACTCTGTCTTTCTGGGATACTTTGCAGCGTGGGCGGTGGTCGCCTTCCCCGCCGAAATTAGGGGTGATACAGGTCAAAAATAATAATAGTGCGGCCGTTCCGCGTATCTTTTTCATGTTAAATGCCTCCTGGAAACCGGTCTCAAATAACCTACGCACCAAAGATACGGTCGGCAGATCCCGGATTCCCATAAGAACATCTCAGAAAAGCTCAGCGAACCTCCAGGCGTTGGTGGGCCTGGGATTACGAGACAATAAACAGCCTGAATTTTGGTTGTTCAAGCGGAAACCGGCTCTCCGGTCTGCTCGGGACGCATGGGCCTATACTGCAAAAACAGGGCAAAACCCAGGGCGAAGGTGCCGAAGCTCGCCCATTGGATGGTGTAATTCAAATGCCTGCTCGACGGCACCACCGTGTGCGCGTCATAGACCGGATAACCTTCGCCCTGATTGGTTTGTTCCAGGTACAGCGGAAAGACGGGATAAGGCAGTTGCCCGGCCATGACATCGACTTCCAGGCGGAACCACCGGTCACGGAATGCCCCGCCGGCGTCCAATTTTTGGGACGGCGACAGGAAAAAGGCTTGAGCTTGGGTAGGTCGCAGGAAACCGACCAGGTCAAACGTGCCCTCGGGTTTCCAGGGAGACTGGTCCTCGGCGCGGTATTGAACAAAGGGCAGAAAGCCCCGGTCTACCAATAACCGGGTTTCGCTGCCTTCCAGACGCACCGGTGTGACCACGCGAACACCGGAGGTATTGTCCTTGGAGCGGTTGATCAGGAACATGGTGTGCTCGTGCTCAAAAGCGCCGCGCGTGGCTACCTCCACATGGGCCAGATCGGTCCAATCGGTGGTGGACGGATCAAAAGCCAGGCGGCCTCTTTCGGCGGCTCGCTTCAGATCGTCCTCGTATTTCATTTTGCCCTGCCACCGGGAATACTGCCAAACGCCCATGCTGTAACAAAGTGCGGCGGCCAAAACCGCGGTCACCGTGATTTCGATGGAAAAGCGGAACTTGCGTTTCCGTGCCATGAACACCTCTTGTTGTTCAATAGGAATAGTCGATCGCGACCGCAATAGTGAGGAAGACAGCGGAGGTCAGCAGCAACAAACCCAGCAACGGCAACATGAAGCGCAGCCACTTCTGATAGGGGATACGAGCCAGAGCCAGCATGGACATGAGGATGCCCGAGGTGGGAATGATCAGGTTGCTGAAACCGTCGCCGCATTGGAAGGCGAAGACTGCCGTTTGCGGTGTGATGTTCAAGATCTCGGCTATCGGCACCATCAGCGGCATGGTAACCGCCGCCTGGCCGGAACCCGAGGGAATCAAGAAGTTGAGCACGGTTTGAAAGAGGAACATGCCTTGAACGGCCACGTATCGGGGCACTTCCTTCAAGACCTCGGTGGCGTAGAAGATGATAGTATCAAGCACCATGGCATTGCTCAGCACCACCTCGATGCCCTTGGCGAACCCTACCACCAGGGCCGCGACCACCATGTTTTCCATGCCTTTCACGAAAGCGGCGGCGGTCTCGTCCATGCTGAGTTTGCCGATGTAGGCTGCCAGCATGGCCAGAAAGAAGAAGCCGCCGGACATTTCGGCAAACCACCAGTCCAGTTCGACGGTGCCCGCGATGACGATGCCGAAAACAAGGATGCCGGTTACAAGAATCAGGCCGTGTCGCCTGGTGAAGGTCTCGTCCTCCGCTTCGAACGCCTGTTCAGGTTCGGGCTCATCGACCAGCAGCGATTGGGAGGGGTCCTGCTTGATGCGGCGACCATACAATAATAAATAGCTCACGGAGATCGTGATGCAGACGAAAAAGAAGACGGTGCGAAATTCCCAACCGCTGATGTAGGGGATTTCGGCAATACCTTGGGCCACACCCAAGGTGAAGGGATTCAAGGTAGCCGCGGCAAAGCCTACCTGGGCCGCCACGATGACCATGGCCATGCCGTAAATCCGGTCATAACCCAGGCGTTGGGCCACAATCACGAATATGGGCACCAGCGGGATGAACTCTTCGCCCATGCCCAGGGTGGACCCCGAAACGGCAATGACCAGCATGATCACGGCAGTTAATACCGGAGCGTTGTCTTCCAGGTAGTGCAGCAGCAGGTGAATGGTGGCGGTAATAACGCCCGTCCGTTCCAAAATCCCGAAGGCGCCGCCGATGATGAAAATGAAGAAGATGATGCCGGCGGCGTTCTTGTCACCCATGCCTCGCGGCACCGCGCTGACAAAGGCGTGAAAACTGGTAGGGCTTGCCGTACCTTCCTTCTTGGTGTCAAGAAACAGGCCGCGAGGCGTGTAATGTTTTTCCACGGGCGTATAGGTGCCGGGGACAACAACTGTCCGTGTTTTGCCCTCGATTTCTTTGGTTTCCCGCTGGAACTGACCCGACGGCAGGAGCCAGGTGGCGACGGCACAAGCGAAAATGACCATGGTGATGAGCACAAAGACGTGGGGAAACTTGATTTTGGTGAGAAACGAACCGGACACGACACCTTCCTTGACCCGAAGGCCCGAAATGCGGTTATTATAGCCGCAATCGGTTCGCATGCGAGCCGGAATCGGAGGGTACAGTGCAATACCAGGTCAAACTCTTTGCCTTGTTGAAAGAAAGAGCGGGATCCGCCAGTTGGTCCTGTCAGAGTGACGAGGCGCTGACGGGTAGTCAGTTACTGGCCGCGTTTTTCGACGCCCATCCTTCCTTGAACGGCCTGCGCACGGTTACCCGCCTGGCCGTCAACCAGGCTTTTTGCGAGGGAGACCCCGTCCTGGCCGAAGGCGACGAGTTGGCCCTGATTCCGCCGGTCTCGGGAGGTTGAATATGATTGCCATTACCAGGGAACCTATTGACACCGAACAGATGAACCGCGACGCCGGACACGAGGAATGCGGCGCGGTATTGACCTTCTCGGGCACGGTCCGCAATCACCACATGGGCCGGCAGGTAGTCAAACTGGCCTACGAGGCTTACGACGGCATGGCCGAATCGGAGATGAGGAAGGTGGTGGAACGAGCCCGCGAGCAATGGCCCGATGTGAAAAAAGTCCAGGTGGTCCACCGCTTCGGCGAGATGCCGGTTGGGACGTCCAGCATCTACATCACGGTTGCAACCCCGCACCGACCCGAGGGTTTCGAAGCCCTGCGTTACATCATCGACCAGATCAAACGCGATGTGCCCATTTGGAAGAAGGAGTTCTATCAGGACGGTGAAACCGACTGGCTCCACCCGGAAGACGGCTGCTGCGGTCATCATTTGCACGGGTAGATCTTGAATTGCCCTCTACATTACCATGGTACAATTTTTACCGGAGGCAACATGATACCCGCCGATACCGATCCTCAGGCCTATGCAGTTCAATTGGAAATATGGCGACGAATGAGTACAAAAGATAAATTTGCTCAGGTCGTTCAATTGTCCAACGACACCCGTTCCATAGTCATGGACGGAGTTCGCAATCGCCATCCCGAGTATGACGATGAGCAGGTGAAACACGCGTCTTTTAGACTTTTTCTAGGTGATATGCTCTACAGAAAGGTTTGGCCCGATCGAAAGCTGTTGACCCCATGAGTCTGGAAACTACCCTGGAACGGGTTATCAATTTGTTGACTCGAGCGGAAATCTCCTACATGCTCTCCGGTTCGATTGCCAGCTCTTTTTACGGTATCAACCGTTCAACACAGGATATGGATCTGGTTATCGATCCAACTGAACAGCAAATCCGACGGTTTATTTGCTCACTTCATGAAGCATCTTTCTACGTAAGTGACCAGCATGGTTTAGATGCTTTCAGGCGAAGAAGTCAGTTCAATGTAATCGACATGGAAACTGCCTGGAAGGCCGATCTGGTCATTCGCAAGGACCGTCCTTTCAGTATGGTAGAGTTTTCTCGAAGAACGAAACAGTTCCTTTTTGGCATACCGCTCTACATATCAAGTGTCGAAGATACCATTCTTTCTAAATTAGAATGGGCGTTATCATCGAATTCCGAACGACAACTGAGCGATGTAAAAGGGATGTTCGAACTGTGTGCCGGTGAACTCGATATGGACTACCTGCAAAAATGGGCTCGGGAACTGGGCGTTGATCAGTTGCTGGCCCGCTTCAGGAACTAGACCCCAAGCTTTTCTTCTTTCTTCCCGAAAAAAGTAAACGCGATTGGCCTGGGTGGTTACGACTGGAGTACCGGCTTTCCTTCCAAAACCATGTTAATAACATTCGGACTGAAGATTAGGGTTCGACAGAAATGTCCCAAACCTTTTTCCGTTACCCGGGGCTCAGGTCAAGACAGTTACATTCCAAGAGCTTGCGATCTTTTAGATTGCCCGCGGCTTTTAGATGGGTTGCCATTTCGTTCGCAAATCGTTATTATTGGGGCAGATTGAATTCGAGGCTTTTGTGTCAGGCCTTCTTCCCAAAAGGAAGCCCTTATGCTTAATCATTTTTTCGCGCTTATATTGATGTATGGAAGTAGCGCCGTCGATGTCCCTCGTGCCGACAACGGCAAACGACCCGAGGTCAAGCCCATCACCCTGAAACTGGTTGAAGAACTTCGCATTACCTCGGATGACCATGATGACCGCTATCTGTGGGCCGGCTTCGATGTTGCCGTGCAGGTCAACAAGGCCGGCCACATGTTCATTGTGGACGATCGGGAGAACCGCATCATCCAATTGGATGCAGACGGTAATTTTGTTCGGCAAATCGGCCGGGAGGGACAAGGTCCCGGCGAGTTCGATGCCCTGGTCGGCCTCACCGTCATGGATGATCAGTCCCTGGCCGCTTTCGACATCCATAGCCCCGGGACTCTGTGCTTTTTCAACCCCGAGGGCGAATTCATCGAGGAACGCTCCTTGATCGAGGGCGGCGGTCGCAATATCAAAGACCTCAGCTTCTCTCCCGACGGACGTTGGGTTTTCGGCCGCACTACCAATCGCAAGGTAGGCACCAACCTGCGTCTGTTTGAATACGCCTTGTTCCAAGCGCGGGACATGGAATTGAAACACAGCCTGCTCAAGTTCCAATTGGACGGTTTCGATCCCGCGCGTAGCGGCGATCCCAAGTTCTGGAAGAAATTCCTGGCCGATCGCGTGGGTGTGGATGCCAAGGGCTTTCTGGGTTACGTGGCCTACGGCCGCGACGGTCGCGTGTATACCGCCGTGGCGACTCGCTATGAAATTACCCGCTGGTCGGCGGATCTGGAAAAGGAACTGGTCATTTCCCGTGAATACAAACCCATTCCCATGCCGGAAGAAGAGATCGACGCCATTGTGACCCCGCTTTTCACTCAGGCCAAAGACCAGTTACCTAAACAATACAAGCACGTCATCTCCGATTCACTTGTCCGGGATTCCCTGGCCATGGCCGGTTATCCACCCGTCAAGCTCCCTGTAATGGGCCTGAAATTGACCGGGGACGGCATGTTGGTGGTCATTCACGATCACAATGAGATTACGGGTCACCAGGCTGCCGATTTGTTCGACACTGACGGGAACTTTCGAGGTTCTTTCTCACATGGGAACTTCGGTCTGAAGCGCATGGTCTTCCAGGGCGACAAAGCCTACACGATCGAAACCGTGGACGGTGACAACCAGTTGGTTCGCTACGCGGTCCTCAAGAAAGAAGCCGATCAACTCGCTGACTTGCCGAACTGAATGAGGAAGCGCGCGCCCTTTCCCTCGCCGGGGCTGGAAACGGTCAACCTGCCCCCCATG
>JASJCB010000088.1 GCA_030066195.1 Acidobacteriota bacterium | reverse complement strand
CCCCCGATGCCTCCTATCCTCCTCTCCCCCTCCGGGGGAGATAAGAGAGGGGGGCTTCTGGTAGTGAGAGGTGGGATTTTTGTGGGATTTTATCGTAGGAGTCTACATGGTTCTCTCAACCAGCGATCGGTTGGACTAACCGGCATGAAACAACAGGCGGCTGGGTAAAGTTCAAAACCGGAGTAAGGAAACCGCCAACTGAGTGGGAAGCCTCAATTAACAACTACTCAGGTCAAGCCAATATGGCAACGGCTTACTTTGCGGTTGAGAGCTTGGTCGCTGCTGGTGCTGCTCGCGGTGCACGAATAGGGCCAAGGGCGCGTTACCGAATCAATTTGAATCCAAGGACCAATCCACGAGTTCAAACAATACCAAAAGGCTCGGGCCGCGCTCCGTCAGTTTCTCCGCCCCTGCTGGGCCTTCCATCGCCAAGAACCGCAACTCAAATTCGAAATACCCCCGGCAGTGCTACAGGAGGTCATGAGCTTCCTTTTATTTCGGGTCAATGGCTTCGGGGCAGTCATGGAAATGCAGGTCTGATCCCACAGCAAATCGCAGAACAACTTAGGGGACGGACATTTAGAGATTTCGGACATTTCCGTGGGGAATTTTGGAAAGCTGTTGGAAATGATCCCGTTGTAAGTGCCCAGTTTTCAAGACGCAACATAAACCGCATGCTTCAGGGGAAATCCCTGTGGCTCACCCGAACCAATGGTTAGGGAAGCGAATGTTCTATGAAATTCACCATGCACAACCCATTCAAAGAGGTGGTGACGTGTATAATTTGAACAACCTATACATTGTGACGCCTAGGTATCACAAGGAAATCCTTGATCCAAGGTTTCACTATTAGGAGGAAAAAATGGCTCTTACTAGAGTAGAGTTGGTTGAACTCGTAAAAAAGATTGCAGACTCGCAAGGCACCGATGATGAGGTTGCAGATTGGATGGAATTAGTAATGAATGAAACAGGCTGCCCGGACGTCGGGGAGTATATTTTCTATACGGAGCCTGAAATGACACCTGACGAAGTTGTGGAAAAGGCCATGTCCTATAAACCAATTCAGCTTTAGTTTTGGGATGAAGTCATGGAAAGAAAAAGACTTATTGACCTAGTTGGAAAAATCATGGGAGTAAAGGGAACCGAAGAAGAATGAGTAACGATCAACTCTTCGGTATGATAAGTCATTACTTCCAGGATAGCTAACTAAGATGGATGCATGACAAAGCAACAGATTTAGGCGTGCAACTCAATCCAATTACGGGTTGAGACGCTGTGGAGCTTTCACCAAGCCTCTACCGCGATTATATGCATGACTCTACGGGCAACTGGAAGTATACTGTGGATCAACTCGGACGTTGGGCCAAAAACGAACTTGACCAAAAATCAACACGAAAAGTCTTCTACCCCAGCAGGACACGATACAAAAACAAAGTTCCGCACAGAAAAACAATCCAAACTAATAACCGAGAACTCATCGAGCTTTTAGTGAGCTCAGGTGCAGACAGGCCACTTTAGGTAAAGGTAATTGTTATGCGGCTTCGTAGATTTATGTCAGGATTGATTGATATGATTTTGTTATCCTACTTTCCATTAGCGATGGTGGTTGTATCCGGGCTGCCAGATCATTTATCCGATGACTCTGATCAGTACACCTTCTATCTCTTGATAACACCTTGGGTTATTTTTTGGTTGTTGACAATCTATCTATGTGTTAAGAAAAGACAAACTATTGGCAAATGGTTTTTGAAAATCAAAGTAATTCGCTCAAATGGACATGAAGCTTCTTTATTTCGAATTGTGGTCGTTAGGAATATACTCCCCTTTTCGTTCGTTATTTTGGTTGGATTCGTAGAGGTCTGGATATCAGTTGCAATGCTTTTGATTGACCAACTGACAGTTTTTGGCAAAGAGGAAAACTCAATTCGGGATTATTTGGCCGATACGAAACTATCGAAGCAGGAATAAATTTAGTGACTTTAAAGGGTCTTTAATGGCATATATGCTTGAATAGCATTATCCCGGGGGTGTTCCCTGGGAAAATTGTTGAACTGGAAAAAAACAATGAATCGCTTTTTCATAATTTTTATTAGTCTTCTGATTGCCGTGATTTTCGGCGTGTTGTCTACTCTTTCCTCGGGTGCCGGGCATGGAGATTATTTTTTTGCGAAATTATTTTTGCCATTTGGGTTATTCACAAAGTAATATCAGGTGACAAAGTGCCGACCGATACTTCCCCTCTAACGACGCCGTGTCGGACTGTGCCTACTTTGTGGTATATTGACCGTCATTACTCCCAAGAGGTACTCCATGAGGCTTGCCGATTTCAATTTACCGGTGAAATGGCTCGGGCAGCTTGCCAAACTACTGCAGCAAAAGAAAAAAGAAAGAAACGCGGAAATCAATGCGCTGGCTTCCGAATTGGTGGTGAAACCGCTGGATCTGGCCCGCACTTATGTTGAACCCGACTGCCAACAGTACAATCCCGCCGACCGGGATCAGGGTCCCGTGGTCGAGGTCAAGCAGCCTGTCTTTGAACATTTCCAGAGTTTCCTGCGACAACCCGTGCCCTTCGAAGACGGCAGCGGCCACCTGTTCGTGCTTGCGGACGCGGGCATGGGTAAAACATCCCTCCTGGCCATGATCAAAATGGGTCAGGTCATGGCTTTATGGCCCAAGGGTTACCGTTGCGTCGCCCTGAAGCTGGGACCCGAAACACTGGGGAAGATCGCCCAAATAGACGAGGCTTTCCGGACGGTGCTGCTGCTGGATTCCCTGGACGAGGACCCGGAAGCCATGGGACCCGGGCAAATCAGGGCGCGGATCGACGCCATTTTGAAAGCCACCTGTCACTTTCTGCGCGTGATCATCACCTGTCGCACTCAATTCTTTCCCCGGGGCGAGCGCGACACCTTCGGCCGTTTGGATCGGGTGGTGCTGGGCCGGTTCCGTTGCCAGGTGATCTACCTGTCCTTGTTCAACGACGATCAGGTTCACGCTTACCTCGACAAGCGTTTCCCATTGCCATGGTGGCGGCATATCTTCGGGCAATCCCGACCCGAGGTTGCCGAGGCCCTGGCCATCGTGCAACGCATGCAGGTCCTGCGTTTCCGACCCATGATGCTGGCCTATATCGAGGATCTCATGAAGGCCCCAAAACTCTCCGGCAATACCTACGACATCTACCATACCTTGATTCAAGCCTGGCTGAATCGCGAGGTAGCCAAGTCGAATGTACAACTGAATCGCGAAGAGCTTGCCCGAGCAAGCCTGGCGCTGGCACACGCCATGACCATTTCCGGCAAGCGGAAAATGTCTCCCGAGGAACTGGCCCAATTGGATGAACCGGCAGTGAAAAAACTGCCCTCGTTGGTCATCGAGGGCCGCTCTCTGCTGAACAAAAACTCCGACGGCCATTTCCGCTTTGCCCATTACAGCGTACAGGAGTTTCTCTTCGTATGGCAGGCGGTCAGGAGAAAGAAATGGCCGACCGGTGTCCGGCCGACCGATGTGATGCTGACTTTTTTGACGGAGGCAGGTCTGGAGAATGTCGACCTGAGTGGAATCGATTTGAGTGGTCTCAACTTAGGCGGCTACAGCCTGAATAGGGTTAATTGGAAGGGTGCCAATCTTCGCGATGTCAACCTGGTGAGCGCCGATCTGCGTGGGGCTTATTTAGGCGGCGCTGATTTACAGGGTGCGGACTTGCGCAACGCCGCACTGCCGACGGACAACTGGGTTTGGATACCTCCCGGCAGCTTTACCATGGGCGAAGAAAAGCAAAAGCGCGGGGTTGAGTTCACCGGTGGTTTCCTGTTGGCTCGTTTTCCCGTGACCAAAAGGGAGTACCATGCATTTTTAGAGGCCGGCGGCTATGGCAATGCAGAATGGTGGTCCGAAGAAGGCTGGACCTGGCTTACTCTTTCCGATGAAGAATTCCCGAATTGGTACATGCAAAAAAAAGCCCGGAAAGGTGGAATCTATTTCCCTCCCGAGGAGTATTGTCGTCCTGCAAAGGAACCGCATTACTGGAAAGATAAACGGTTCAATCAACCAGACCAGCCCGTGGTGGGCATCAATTGCTGGGAAGCTGAGGCTTATTGCCGTTGGCTGACTACAAAACTAACGGTGGAACAACCCTCCTGGTGGTTCGCAAACCAAACCGTTTGCCTACCGAGCGAGGCCATGTGGGAGTACGCGGCCAGAGGTGAGGAAGGACGCGCCTATCCGTGGGGAAACGAAGAGCCCACGAAGGAGCACGCCAATTACGGAAGCAACAAAGGAGAGCCGACGCCCCGGGGCAATTATCCCAAGGGAGCAACGCCCGAGGGCGTGCAGGACATGGCCGGTAACGTGTGGGAGTGGTGCTTGGACCCCTGGCAAGAGGAGACCAAGGCAAACACCGGGAATAAGATCGTCGATCCCTTTAAGCCGGGTGAGAGGGTGGAAGCCTCCGGTCGCGTGGTGCGCGGCGGCTCCTGGAACGATGACGCCGACTTTCTGCGGGCGGCTGTCCGTGACGGGTTCTTTGCCGGTTACCGCAGCAGGTACATCGGTTTCCGTTGTGTGGTTGTGTCGGCGTCGCTTGAGCCTTGAACCCCTGGCTATTGTTCTTTTGGTCTTCCGCCGAAAGCGGTTGCGATTTTTTGACTTTGTCGCTTGACTCCCTCCTGATGACAAAGCGTCGCACTGTGCTTCCTTTGTGGTATATTGACCGTCATTGCTCCCAAGAGGTATCTCATGGCACTCGCCGATTTCAAGTTACCGGTGAAATGGATTGGCCGCTTAACCAAACAACTCAAGCAAATCCAAGAGGAGAAACGTGCGGCGCTCAATGATTTGGCTACCGAATTGTTGGTGGACCCGCTGTTCCTGGCGCGCACCTATATCGAACCCAACTGCCAGCAATGGAACCCCGCCGATCGCCACGATGACGGCCCGGTGATGGAGGTCAGCGTTCCCATTTTCCAGTATTTCAACAACTTCCTCCAAAAAGCGACCCCCTTCAAAGACGGTCGCGGCCACCTGTTTGTGCTTGCCGATGCCGGTATGGGAAAAACCTCCTTCCTGGCCATGATCAAGCTCGGGCAGATATTGGCGTTCTGGCCCAGGGATTACCGCTGCGTTGCCCTGAAGCTGGGCCCGGATACCCTGGAAAAGATCGAAGCATTGGGCCGAAAGGAAGCCTACCGCACGGTACTCCTGCTGGACTCCCTGGACGAAGATCCCGAGGCCATGGGGCCGGGACGCATCACCGGGCGCATCGATGCGTTATTGAAAGCGACACTGCCCTTCCTGCGCGTCATCATCACCTGCCGAACCCAGTTCTTCCCCCGCGGTGAACCCGATGCCTTCGGCAAGCAGGACCGGGTGGTTCTGGGTCGTTACCGCTGCCATGTGATTTTCCTGTCGCTGTTTTCCGATGACCAGGTGAACGCCTATCTGCGCAAGCGTTTCCCGGTACCGTGGTGGCAGGTCTGGCGGCGGCGCAACAAAAAAATCCCCGCGGCCCTGGCCCTCGCCAAAGACATGCAGGTGTTGCGCTTCCGGCCCATGATGCTGGCCTATATCGAGGATTTGATGGAGGCCCCGAATGTCACCGGCAGCGCTTACCAGATCTACAACACCCTGATCCAGGTCTGGCTTAATCGAGAGGTGGAGAAACCCGGGGTGAAGTTGGACCGCGAGGAACTTGAAAAAGCCTGCCTGGCCCTGGCCCATGCCTTGACCCTCTCGGACCGGCGCGAACTATCGCGGGAGGAACTGGCAAGACTGGAAGAACCGGCGGTAAACAAACTGCCCTCGCTGGTCATCGAGGGCCGCTCGCTTTTAAACAAGAACTCCGAGGAACATTTTCGTTTTGCCCACTACAGCGTCCAGGAATTCCTTTTCGTCTGTGGTGTGGTCAGAGAAAAGAAGTGGCCGCCCGGCGTCCGGGCCACCGATGTGATGCTGACTTTTTTAAAAGAGGCCGATCTGGAGAAGGTAGACCTGAGTGGGATCGATTTGAGTAATCTCAACCTCCAGGGAGCCAACCTCAGGGGCATCAACCTCCAAGGCGCCGATCTCCGTAAAATTCATTTAGGCGGCGCTGATTTACGAGGCGCGGATTTGCGCCGCGCCAAACTGCCGACGGATGATTGGGTTTGGATACCCCCCGGTAGCTTTTCCATGGGCAAAGGAAAACAAAAGCATGAGGTTGAATTCACCCGTGGTTTCCTATTGGCCCGTTTCCCCGTAACGAACAAGGAATACGGTGCGTTTTTAGAGGCCGGTGGTTATGGCAATGTCGAATGGTGGTCCGAGGAAGGATGGACCTGGCTGACGCTGCCCGAGGCAAAATTCCCCAAATGGTACAAGGAGCAAGCAGCCCGAAGTAAAGATGCCTTTTTCCCTCCTTTTCGTCCTACCTGGAAACCGGTTTTCTGGAACAATGAACGGTTCAACCAATCGGACCAACCCGTGGTGGGTATCAATTGGTGGGAAGCAAATGCCTATTGTCGCTGGCTGACCGCAAAATTGGCAGAGGAACAACCTCCCTGGTGGTTCGCCGGCCAGACTGTTTGCCTGCCTGGCGAGGCCATGTGGGAGTATGCGGCCAGGGGTAAGGAAGGGCGTGCCTATCCGTGGGGAAGCGATAAACCCACGAAGGAGCACGCCAATTACGGAAGGAACAAAGGAAAGCCGACGCCCCGGGGCAACTATCCCAAGGGGGCAACGCCCGAGGGCGTTCAGGACATGGCCGGCAACGTGTGGGAGTGGTGCTTCGCCCCTTGGGAAGAGGAGGTCAAGTCAAACGCCGTGAAAAAGACGGTCGATCACTTTGAGCCGCATATAAGGGTGGAGTCCTCCGACCGCGTGTTGCGCGGCGGCTCCTGGGCCGATGTCGACGACTTTCTGCGGGCGGCTGTCCGCAGCAGGCACTTTGCTGGGAACCGCCTCAGGAGCATCGGTTTCCGTTGTGCGGTTGTGTCGGCATCGGCCGGGCCTTGAGCCCCTGGCTGTTGTCCCTTTGTTCTTCCGCCGAGGGCGGTCGCGATTTTTTTCAACTTGTCACAGCTTGACATCATGACCAAAATCAATCCCTGTCTCTCGTTCTCCTGGTGTATTTCTTACTTCACGCCCCGATTGACTGTTTTTTATGCGCTTTACGTATAAACGTTAAACTTTTTTACATAACGAGACCCCCTGGAGCGGTTTTCGCGGACTGTTGCTCGGGAATGGAGCCACCTGGAGATCGCCAGGGTGGTTCGCTTCCCGGGAATGGAACTGGTTTGGGTTCGGCCGGGTGGTCCTGTTCTCGGGAATGGTGCCGATTTCTTGTGCGATAGTGGCTATTTTCCTCGGAAAATAGCTCAACCAAAAGTTAATTTCGGTTGTTGTTCGGTGAAACGGGTCGAACTCATCTCCTGGATCGCCTCGAAACTTTGCCGGAAGTTGTTAAATAAATTTAGAGTCGTATCGATTTCCGGGATTGAAGGTGGGTCCGGCAGATCGAGTGGATACTTTTTCGGGCCGAAAACCACTTTCTTCGACTCACCTGGTCCGCTTCCCGGGATTGGTGTTGTGTTTTTTATTTCTACAACCCTGCTGTCCGGGAATGGAACCCCATCCAGTTCGGGGGACGGTTGTCGGCTTGGGAGTGGTGCCGGGTTTAAGGTGTCGGCTTGCTTGTTTCTTGCGCCGTCATCGCTGCCTATCAGGGACAACAGGTCCATGTTTAAACCTACCCCGAAGGTTTACGTGATTGCCATAGGGTGAATCGGGTGCGTTATTCCAATTCCAAAAATATCGTTCATTGCCGAACTGTACATAAGGATCCGAGGCTCTTCTTCAAGGATGTAAATCAGGCCGGCGGCAGAGTCCAGTTGTTCAATGCGTTTGATATGTGTTTCCGGGTTCGCCTCGTCCTCGAAGGGTAAAGGCTGAACCGTGACCTTGAAAGATTCGATATCCGCACATAGGGCAAAAAGCAAGAGGAGCATCATAAACCGTCCAATTTTAATCCTCGGCGGCGGTGAGGTGCTCGTCCAGGTCCCTTAAGAGATCGGTGATGACCTTGTCGTAACCGGAGATGTGTTTCAGCACGAAGCGGTACCAGGCGTTTTTGGCGACGCCTTCTTCTTCGATGGTGACGCGGCTGCCCTTTTCGCCTTCCGCCTCGATGGTGAAGGTCCAGGTCCACTCCATGGGTCCTTCGATTTCGGCGCCCTCCATGATCAGTGTCCCGGGCTCTTCCTCGCGAACGATGCTCAGCCGGGTATCGACCGGGTTTTTCAGGTAGCTCAACCGGAAACCGTTACCGGCCGGGACGGAAGTTTTCACCAGTTTCCGCCAGGCGGCATGGTTTCCGATGTCGCGAAGCGCGGCAAAGACATGGATGGGCGACTTGTTGAAACTGCGGGCAGTGCTGCATCGATAGTGCTCGTCGATCATCGAACCGATAGCCACGGCAATCGCGGTTGCCACCATCAGCAACAAGAGGAAACCACCCAATAGATAAAGCGTACTCACATGCTCCTCCCTTCGAGGACAGGATGTTACCACATCACACCCGAGGAGCCCTCATCGATGCCGGCTCGCGAATCACAACATCACGGCATTTACACCGCCCGCCTCACGCAACACATGCTACAATTCACCCGCCATGAAGATGTTGACCTTGCTGCTCTGCGCTACACTCCTCACCACCTTATCTTGCGGCTATAAAGTCGTCGGCTGGTCGTCCGAAAATTACAAGACCATGGTGATCAGTCCCGTGAAGGGCAGCGGCCCTGAAACCGGCCGCATGACCACCCGTTTACGCGACGCCCTGATCGAACGCTGCCTGGCCGCTTCCGGGTTCACCCCGGTTGACGATGCCGGTGACCTGGTTCTGGAAACCAACCTCCAGCGCTATCGCGAAAATGTGGTCGCCACCGATGTGGACGGACGGACCCTGCGCATTCAGTTTGCCCTCAGCGCCAGTTTCGTTTTACGGGACAAGGCAGGTAAGGAGATTTGGAAGCTGGATAACTATCGTTACTCCGATCAGTACAATATCTCCACAGGTCGCGATGTCTACCGCGACGAGGCCGTGTTCATTCAGGACAATGCTCTGGACAGCATCGCCGACCTGGTCATTGCCAACATTACCCTGGCCATTGACGAATTGGAGAGCGGCGAATGAGTAACAAGGTCTATCGCGAGGCCGCCCGTGAAATCCTGGACGGCAAGATCCCGCCTGTCTACCTGGTGATCGGCGATGAGCAATGGTCTCGGGGCAAGTTTCTCGACCTGATCAAAAAAAACCTGATCGATCCCGATATGGCGGACTTCAACTTCGACCACCTGCAAGCGACCGATGTTTCCGGCGTACACGCAACGGACAAGGCCGGCCAGTTGCCCATGATGGCCGATCGCCGCCTGGTGGTGGTTGAAGACTGTGAGAAGTGGAAGGCCAAGGACCAGAATGCGATCACCAAATACCTGGAAAACCCCAACGAACAGGCTTGCCTGGTGTTGCTGTTCAACAGCGCGGACAAACGCCGCAAGTTATTTCAGAGCAGGAGCAAGGCCGTCCGCGTCCTGACCTTCGAGCGCCCCAAACCCTGGGAACTCAACGACACCATTCGCGATCTGGCCAGGGACATGAAACTGAAGCTGGACGATAACGCGGTTGCCCTGGTCGCGGATCTTGCCGGCGATGACCTGGCCAAGGTATCGCGCGAGTTGGACAAGTTGAGTCTGTACAAGCTGGGCAGCAACGAGATCACCGCCGAAGATGTGGAGGCCCTGATGGGCCGCACCAGGCACGTCACCCGTTGGGAACTGACCGATTTTATAGGAACCAGGAACCTCCCCGGCGCCCTGGTGAAGATGCACGCCATTCTTGCCTCCGGTGAGGACGCCATCGGGTTGCTGTCCACGGTGAACATGCATCTACGGCGATTGTTCGCGGTCAAGGCCATTATGATGAAGGGCATCAAGGACCGCAACCGCATCGCCCAGGTGATCGGTGTTCCTCCCAGAATCGCGGGCAACCTGACCGAGCAACAGCGTACCTACAGCGATGTGGAGCTGCGTCGCGCCTTCGTGCTGATGCGGGAGACCGACGTTCGCCTGAAATCCGCCGCCATCAACAAGAACCTGCTGTTGGATCACCTGCTCACCCAAATCCTAAGCCGCGGTCCCTATTCGCCGCCGGCGCCCAGGGCCTCGCGCCGCCGCTGATCCCCGGCTTTTCGCCGGCAGCTCGCCGGTTTCGCTTGATTAAGCCCGATTGCATCCGATAAACCCGTCGAGGAGGAACGGATGACCAGACAGATCGATTTTGCTTACAAGCACCGTTTGAAACCGACAGGCGGGAACAATCCCTATACCTTCGAGGTCTATGATGCGGCCATGTACACCGGGAACATCCCGACCATAACCGGGTTCACGGCGAAGTTGGCGTTTAATGATCGCAAAGACCGCTTTTTCGAGGACGGCGTGATCACCTACGGCGACGGCAACACGATTAGTTTCGACACGGCGGAGGCGGGTATCGTTGATTTAAGAGAGGGGGACATGGATCGCGGCATGATCATGTGGAAGATCACCGGCGGCACCGGTTTCTTCGAGGGCGTGACCGGCCATATCACTTCCAACTTTCTGGACTTTGAGGACGGCACTTCCGCCGACCATCACTTCGGGGTAGTTTTCCTGCCTGAATAAAACGGAGCGTAAACGCTACTCCTCCGGGTTGCTGACCGGTACGGTTTGGTAGAGGTAGAAGGTATCTGCATTCTGCGAACCGCGGAGGAAGATCAGTGCGGCCGGTTGCGTGGACTCGATCACCAACTGAGCATCGGGATGGTCCGGGAAGAGGGAAGAGAGCACGGACAAGGTCTTGGCGTGCGAAGCCAGGGCCGTTTCAATGGAAACGCGGGCCGCTTCGGCGCCCGTGTCGTCGAGGGCAACGGCCTGAATGTCGGCCGCTTCATCACCCAGATTCACCAGGGCCATGCCGTCCCAAACCACCTCGCGTTCGCCCTGGTTCAACACAAAGCGGGTGCCGATGAGGTCGCTTTCCACCACGTGGGCCGTGGCTCCGGTGTTATCGGGCGCCACCTTGTAGGCCGCGCTGACCCGGCAGCTAGCATCGCCGTCGATCGCGAAATGGCTCACCAGCGTGCTGTCGAAGGCTTCCTCGGCCATAGCGTTGTAGCGGCCGCCGGCGGCGATGTCGAAGGTTTTGGCTTCCAGAAGATTACCCTCGCTGTCGAATGGATACAGGGTGACATTGCCGGCAACGGAGGCCGTATTGTTGATCATGACACGCGTCGTGAAGTTGCCGCCGGAGAGGGTGACATGCGCTACCCAGCGGTCCGTATCGGGCAGGCCCGGCATATCGTCGCATTGGTCCGCGAACAGGCAGGCAACCCACTCGGGATGATCCACGAAGGGATTGCGGTTGCCCTGAAAGCTGAAGACCACGTCGTTGCGGGAACGCTCCAGGTCGTCCACCGGGTCCTGCTCGTGCCATTGCAGGAGGACGCTGAGCATGCCCATATAGCCGATGGTCGCGTTGTCGCTTGTGCGGTGATCCTCGATGACGTTGGCATCGTCGGTCAGCCGCAGGTCGGGTTCCATGGCGCCGGTTACGCCGTGATTGCCGCCCTCGTAGCGAAGGGCCATGTAGAAGATGGCGCGGGCCACATCGCCCTTGCGAGCGTCCCAGGTTTCCCAGACGCCGAAGGCAAAATTGCCGGTGGTCCAATTGCTGTTCCCCGGATAGGTCCCGCTGCCGCCCCCGGTCCCGTTATTCTCCTGCGTCGCCCACTCCTGGCAATCAGCGTCGCAGTTCAGGAAGGGTTTGTTGGATCGGGCGCTATTGTAGCCGCCGTCACAGAGCATCAGGTGGTGACAGTCGGTGTAGGGGTAGTTGTTGACCGTGTTGTCGGGAAAACCGTAGGACTTGGGCCAGACATGCTCGCGGTTATAGAAATCGTTGCCGCCGCCCTGCTTGCTGTAGGAGGCGTTGCGGTAGACGTCCAAAATGTTGTTCGGCGCATTGGGGTCCTGATCGGCCAATTCCAGGATGTCCCAGGTATCGGTGACGCTGTCGGTATAGGGAAACCAGGTGTGATCGTCGATGATATCGTGAACGCTTTGCCAAAAGGTTTCCTTACTGGTCATATCCACACTGTCGTAGTAACCGTCGGGAATCTGGGCAGCCAGGAAGGGAGTGAACAAGAACAACAAGCAGATTTTCATGGGGACTTCTCCGCATCAAGAATGAACCCCATCTTAGCATTAAAGCCTCAGGGAGCACGCTACTTTGCTTTTGACTTCCATCCTCGATTCCTGGTAGCATCAGCCGGCGTTTCGAAAAAGGGAGATTCCATGGGCCGGCAGCGTATTTTCCAAAACTTGTACCGCGACTACCGGCCTGCCGATGCCGAGATGATGATCATCGGGATCGGGATCTTTCTCGTCTACTGGTACGGCTGGCACTTGGATGACGCCTATGTCTATTTCCGCTACGTCGATAACCTGGTCATTCACGGCGACGGCCTGGTCTACAATCGCGGCGAATACGTGGAGGGCTTCAGTTCCCCCCTGTGGGCCGGGATGCTGATCGTCCTGCGCGCCTTGGAATTGAATTACTGGGTCATTACCCGAATGGTGGGCATAGCCTGCTTCATTCTGTTTGCCTTCCTGGCAATTTTCATCAATCGCAAAGCCATGCCCGACGATTATCCACGCGAACGAAGCTTCAATATCCCACTGGTCTATCTGGGGCTGCTTTACGGCGTCTCCTGTTATTTTACCTCGGGACTGGAAACCCCTTTCCTACTTGTTGTTTCGGCCGCTTTTGCCGCATTCTGTCTGGCTCCCGAAAACCGTGCGATTCAAGTGATGGTGGGTTTGGCCCCCATGGTTCGGCACGAATTGGCTTTGCCGTTCATCATTGTCTCCGCGTGGTTTATCTATCGACAAAGGCGCCTTCCTTGGACCATGTGGGGAACCTGCGCCCTGACGCTTGGCGGATACATGATCTTTCGGATCTGGTATTACGCGGATCTGTTTCCCAATACCTTCTATCTCAAAGACGAAATATGGATAACACAGGGACTGGCCTATATTTACGAGTCTTTTCTCACCTACCACACCGTCCCCTACCTCTTGGCCGCCGGAACTCTGTACCTGGTTTTGCGGCGACGAAATCCCGAGGCATGCCGTCATGAAGCCAGGGTAATGATGTGGGCGACCGGCGTGCCCGTGTTGCTGTATGTGATCAAGATCGGCGGCGACCCCCGACATTTCCGCTATCTCATCTTTCCCTTTTGCATGCTTGTCTTCTCCAGTGCCGGCCTGGTGGAAACGCTGCTGGGCGATGCGGTCAACCGCTACCGAACGACATCGGCGTGGTTACTTGCCGCCTTCGCCCTGGCCGTCTTCAGTTGTTACCCTCGGCAACTGCAACAACACCCGCTTTTCCGCAGGCACCATTTCGAGCACCGAACCTTTTTGTTGATCGGAGACGCCGCCCACCATCGTTTCCACCCGAGAACGCTGACGCCGCCGCTCACCGGTTCCGCACCGGGCCTGGCATATGCCAATGCAACCGACGATCTGTACAGGCTGAAAGGCGATTTGTTCTGTACCTCCCAATGCGATCAGGCCTATTACGCCCGAACCTCGCCGGTGGTCCATTCCCTGGGGCTGTGTGAACCCTTCCTGGCCAGGACGATTATGAAAACGGACCGACCCGCCCATAAGCTGGGATTGATGCCTCTCGGCGAGGACATTAAAAAGGTTAGAGAGGTTTACGGCTTCGTGCCGGGCGCCTTCCAAAAAGCCGTCGATGACGGCATGGACCTGCCTTGGATTGCGGCCAACCTGGAGGTTTTCAAGCGCATCGAGGAAAAGGTCTATAACCGGCACAATTTCTTCGAGAATCTCGGCCTGGCGCTACGCTCCACCGGCCGCATCGACCCAAAAAAGCCGCGCTGAATTGTCACACGGCCGGGCAAGGCTGCCGGCGGCCCCGTCAGCTCCTATTTTAGCCAGTCAGTCAATTTTGCTCTTGACATGGGGAATCACACAATTGATAATTTCGGCACCCAATCTCTATGTCACAGGTAAACTTTTTGGGAGAAACTAGAACAAATGAGAGTGATGATTTTATTATGGTTTGTGCTTTTAATAACAAGTCACTTGATGGCAGACATTTGCCGCTGGGAATAAGGGAGACTTCCAATGCTGTTGCTTTTTTTAATCATTGGTTTACAGAATGAATATGCCGCGCCGACGGACTATGATGACATTGACGAGGTGAGACAAGTTTTCGGGCAAATCGATGCAAGTATTGCCGATATGGAGAATAAGTTCGATAAGATTAAAGCAATAGAGGCCATGTCACAGTATGCTTCACACCTCGGAAAGCTTTATTCAAAAGCTTACAGGCGAAATCAGGTTCACCCCGGAGAAGCCGGGATAGTTTTAGATACGGTGTATTCCAGCATAGCACGTCGCTTGCGTGAGGTTGGAGAGAGAGAAAATGCTTTAGCGGTGCTGGATTTCAGTCGACGGTTTCATAAAAACACGTCTGTCGAACCCAATCGGGTCTACACAAAAGCCGATCTTCTGAAGCATAGCAACCCGGAAACGGCCATACTGTATATTGAAGACTACCTTGATTCTCATGCTTATTTGAAAGGGACAGCGTTTAAAAATAAAAATGAGGCTTATGTTTTGAAGCTCGCCTCCACTCTTTATGAGAAAACAGGGCGCAACCATGATGCTGTCGCGGTCCTTGAGGAATACTTAACCTGGATTTATGAGAACGATTTCGCAATCACCGGCTCAGACTTAAAAGTGTTTGATCGATATGCAAAGCATGTTTCTCATGGTCGAGGGCATTTACCGAAGGATAAACGGAAAAAAATCCTCAAGAAGATCAAGCAAACTCTAGAGAAAAAGGACGACTTAAACAAAACCCAGGTGCAAGATTCACTTCCGCAACAGTTTGCCGAGGATAAAGAGATCTTCGGTATTAACTTCATTGATCATTACGGCCGGTAATCGGTCGGTGGTCTTCGGCATTTCCGCGTGTGATTTGGTCAAACCGGCATGCCAGTGCGAAATAACCTTAATTTGAGCAAGGTCTTACACTACCTCTGTGTTTTTTGGCCTCAAAGAGACCATGCATGCATCTCCACAGCTACTTCCTCGCACCGGGAACATGGCCGCTTGTCATATGTGCCTGCCTAGGGCCCCATGTCCCATGCAATCCATTTTTTCGTAGTGAAGGTAATTTGCGGAACTCAGGCAAGGTGCATGACTTACAAAATTTGATTTTTTCTTGTCATGTCGGCCGGACTTGGTTACGATAGAGAAGGCGTGGGTAAAGTTCTATCTATTTTTCCCACCGTCTATTTCGGCCCATTCCCGTATATCCCGGGTCGAGCAGACATACCCCCGTAAGTCCCGGCGATCATCGCCGTCATTATCGAGCCTGCCGTTACTCTGCCGAGAAACGGACTTCTGAGGTCGGGTCCCGTTTGGGGCCTGCAAAGAATATTGGGACCGGGGTTTCCAAGCCTTCGGGAAAACGAGGATCTTCCATGCTGTTGACGACCATCTTCCTTTATGCGCTAAGCGCCTTCCAGTCCGGTAATACGCCGGACGCCTTGTTCGAGATCAAACGCCAGGGATTGCGATTGGAGCCCGCGGAACAAACGGTTCTGCTGGGCAACGGCGTGTCCATGGACGTACCGATCAACCTCCGCTACGACGGAAAGTTGATCGAAGGAATGAAGATCAAGGGCGAGTTGGTGGGCCCCGCCTACGCCACGCCGTTGAGCATCGACGCCGACGCCAAAGACCTACGCATCTTGTTGGAGCACAATAAGTTCACGCAGGAAGGCGTCTATACGCTGACCAATGTCCGCCTGGTGAACACGGACGACAGCGTGGTGGAGTACGCCCAACCGCGCAACGCCAGGATCGATGCGCTGGAAGAAGTATTGGTCACCAACGTGGAAGTGCGCGAAATGGGGCAGGAAGACCTTGCCGCGCTGGGTTACATTTTCAACGATGACGATTATCAAGCGGTGGAATTTACGTTGTCCATGGTCGTCGGCAGCGTCACCGTTCCCGTAGAGATTCCGGTTGCCTATCCCAAAAAGGTGACTTCCAGTTTCACCCCCAAGGTTCTGAAAGACCCCTTCGGCAGCGCTATTGAAGTAAAGCCCATGATGAAGTACGCCCCCACGCTCAACCCGTCGGCAGGCGGCGCCCTGGAAGTCGAGCCCCCGGAAGAAGAGCCCGAGTATTTTCTCAGCCTGCTGCTGATTCCCGGCCGTTTTTCCTATTTGAAGAGCCATTTCAATATCACCTCGATAGCCATTAACACCGCCCCCGAGGGTTACAACGTGGTGATCGACCGTTTGAAGGCGGAGTTGATCCTGCCCAACCCCACCCGTCACGGTCTACCCGTGAAATTGGGTAACGGCGTGGCGCCGGTGCAACAGGTCATCCACCCGGGCGCGGACGGCGTTACCGGCACGGGCGACGACCGCGACCGCATCTACTCCGGCGAGCGCGCCTCAGTAGAGTACGTGGTCACCGGCGAGATTCGCGGCATGTACGATATCCAGGTGAGAATGACCGGCGAGGTGGAACTGCCGTCGGGCACCGTCAACCTGACTTCGATCGGCAGCGGTACGGTTTTCGTCCGCGACCCCGAATACGTGCTGACCATGGAGCATCCCGACGTGGTCGCCGTGGACGAAACCTACGACATGACCATGCACGTAACCAATGTCGGCGATATCGTCTTGAGCGGCATGTCCATCGACTTGACTACCCAAAACCTGGTCGGCACCGAGGTGGTAGGCAGCAGTTCACTGACCCTGCCCGATTTGCAGCCGGATGAGGAAGGCTCGGTCACCTTTACTATGAAGGCCAGGGAAACCGGCAAGGTCATGGCCTCCTATTTCAAGGTCCAGGGCGCGGCCGACAAGGCCTTGAACCTGGTGGTCGGTATCGGTGAAAACGGCGAGCGCTTGACTCAATACGTCCTGGCCTTTCCCAACGAATTCGATCAATACCTGCCGGCGGACCTGGCTACCGATTTGAAGCGCTACGCGAAAAAGCTGGTCGACTTTTCGCAGATGACCAGCCGGGAACTTCCCGTCGGGGTAGGTAATATCGACGACGTGCAACGGCGCGGCATGTTCAACCAGTGGGCTATTGCCACCCAAAGCCGGGCCTACGGCTACGACCAACAAACGGCAACCGCGCAGATCCTTTCGTCCTTGATGCGCTCCTATCAGGAGGGTTTCGGGGTCGATGCCCTGCGTCGCCACATCATCACCCAAGGCGCGACCGGTTTCGATTTGGAAACCCGCATGGGCGCAGAAATCGAGGCCGCCTTCGCCGCCTACACCGACGACGCCATGCTCACCTTCCTGGCTCAGGAAAACGAGGACACGCCGGGGCTGGTCCTCATGGTTTTGGACACGGCGGATACGGTGGACCTGACGATTACCGACAACGCGGGCAGGTCCATGAACAACAGCGGGCTGCGCGAAATCCCCTTCGGCGGGATTTTCCCGCTTTCCGCCACGCGCTCCCTGATTTGGGTTTCCGGTCTGGAGGCGCTGCCGTCCATCAAGCTGACCAACCCGGACACGCAAACGCCGGTCAATGCCGATGTCAGCTTTATCTTCCCGCAACCCGGCAGCTTCAGCAGGGCGGCCGTGACCTCCCAAAGCATTACCGTGAGCGAAGCTGTCGAGTTCCTCTACGACCCCGATACCGAGCGCTTGAACGTGCTGCCTCAAGGGGAGGCGCCTTACAACGTGGATGCCGCAATCGTCCCGGTCAAACCCTTTGAACTGGTCAGCGCCCGCCAGGTAGACCCGCGCATTACCGCCGAGGCGGACCGCTACGGTCGCTATGTTCTCTTCGGTTTCAACAAGCCCGTACAATTAGGCTCCCTGGCTCCCGTGGAAAGCCATATCTTCATCAACGGCGAGGACGTGGTGGACGCCGCGCTGCAAACGGACCCGCGCTTTATCATGGTCAGTTCACGCATGCCCCTGGGTCCCTACAAGCCGATCAGCTATCGCCTGGAAAACCCGACCAGTTGGGACGGTCAAAGCCTGGGTACGCAATCCGGCGAGGTGGTTGCTTCCGATTGGTACGTGGGCGTTTCGGTACACGGCCGCGTGGTGGATCATGCCGGCAGTGATTTGACCGGAGCACGCATCCTGCTCTGGCAAAAGGATGTGGAAGGCGAAAAGCGTTCCGGCGGTCTTCTCAACGACATCACCCAAATGTTCGAGCAATATGGCCATGATGAGTTCATGATGGGGTTCCCCTACAAGGTCTTCGCGGAAACCACCCTGGACGAGGACGGCAACTATGCCTTCGATTACGTGGTCTTCCCGCCCTTTGCGGACCACAACTCACCGCCGCCCGAGAAAGCGTTGCGCAGCTTCAAAATAGGCGTGGTGCTTCCCGACGACCGCTATGAGGAACGCGAATTCTGGCCTCGCGGCGCCGCCCAGGACCTTCAGGCCGATTTTGCCTTTTCCTACTTGGGTACGGTAACCGGCACGGTCGCCGACGAGAACGGCCAACCCTTGCCGTTCGCCCCCGTATACGCGGTCAACCAGGTCTACGCCGATTCAGGCGGGGTAACCGTCACCGACGAAAACGGACAATACACCATCGAGGGCATCGAGGTCGGTCAGATCGTGGTGAAATCCCGCAAGGGCAACTTCCTGGGCATCAACGGCGGCTTCCTGACCATGGCCAACTCGCCGCTGACGGTCGATGTCACCGTGAGTACGCCCACCGGCACCCTGTTCGGCAAGGTGACCTACCTGGACGAGGAGGGCGTCGAACAGCCCGCGGCCGATGTTTTTGTGGGCATGGTCACCAACCAGTCCTTCGAGACCTATATGGACGAATTCAGCTACGGCGCCATGTACACCGTGGGCACCCGAACCCTGCCGGACGGGACCTATATCCTGGAAAACGTGCCCGCTCGTCAGGGCTACTTCCTAGCCAATCACCCCGTCTTCGGCTTGATGCAGGACTTTGCCTTTTTGACCGACGGCGAGCAGAAAGAATTGAATTTCGTCTATCAGGGCAACTTCCTCAAGGGCGGCTCCTTCGGTGGTCGCGTGATCGACATGGCGGGCAATCCGGTCCCGGGCGCGACCATCTCCACCGAGTTCTTCCGCATGGATAGCGCGGTCGACGGCAGCTTCCTTTTGGAAAAACTCCCCCTGGGCATCATCATCCCGGCCGCGGTCACCAGTGCGGACGGAACCTTGTACAAAAACTTCGAGATCTTCCTGGACCCGGAAAACCCGGATCGGTTGAACCAGGAGTTGGTGCTGGAAAGCGACATCCTGATTACCGGAACCTTGAAGGACAACGACGGAATCCCCATCCCCTACGCCAGGATCTATACCGGCTATCTGGAAGGGACGGACTTCATCCACAGAATGCTGGCCTGGACCGATTTCAACGGTAACTGGAGCACCACGGTGCCTTCCAACCAGACCGGCGCCCGCTACTTTGTGGGCGAAAACCCGCCCTATCTTTCCTACACCGAAACCTATGTGCTGCCGGACCAGGCGAACAACGCCGACCTCATCCAGAATCCCGCCCAGGGTTTACTTGTGGAGGTAAGAGACAGTCAGGGCACCTTGGTGGAAGCCGAGGTCAATGTTCGTTACAAGCAATTCGACGCCTTCCCCAACCGGGTGGGCCTTGCCTATACGGCCACCGATCGCAAGCGGACCACCGCCGGGCAGGCCTTCTTCCAGCATGTCAATGGTCCCGAAATCGAGGTATGGGCCTACAGTGAATTGTTGGGCATGACCAAGCGCCAGACCATCGACATCTCCCAACCCGTCGGGACAGTCGCCGTTTCCTTCGATCAAAGCGACCTTGCCACTTTATACGGCCGGGTTCTGGATACGGACGGCGTGACGCCCGCGCCGGCGGGCACCAAGGTACAGGCCTTTATCAACGGGGTACGTGCGGTGACCGAGGTGAACGAGGACGGCTTCTACACCTTTGATTCGTTCACCAACGCCGATGTGCCCAAGCCGCTGATCCTGACCGCCTTCACCACCGAGACCACGCCGCTGCGGCCGAACAACCTGTATGTCGAGGATCGGCTTCAGATCCACAACAGCCTGCGCTACCGTCACGACATGATCCTGAAGAACACCGGCGCCTTGGATGTAGAGGTGGTGCACGCGGACGGTACGCCGGTGGATTACGCCGCGGTAAAGATCCAATACCCCGGCTTACAATTCATCAACGACGAGGAAGGCAACGAGCAGGTCGAAGTAATTTGGACGGAGATCGAAGCGCAGATTACGCCCGATATCCGCACCATTCAGCAGCCCATTACCGCCGGTCCGTTCAACGTCAAGGCCAACAGCTTGGGCCTGGTGGGTACGCGCGCTTACAGCCTGCCGGCAACCGGGGGCAACTATTCGGTGACGGTGCGCCTGGAAGCGCCGTCCAGCATCAGCGGCACCTTTGTAGACGACTTGGACGCGGCCATAGTGAATGCCGAAATCCAACTGCTGCACCACGACAAAATACAAGAGCAAAAGCTGTCCGGCGACGAACCCACACCCGGTGAGTTCTTCTTCGACCTGTTGCCCATGGGCCGGACCTGGACCCTGTTCGGCCGCGACCCGGCTTCCAACCGCAAAGCCCATCTCGATGTACGCACCACGCCCTACAATCCCAACCCCACGGTCACCCTGAAGCTTGACCCCATTGCCCACCTCAGCGGCTATGTGACCGATGAGAACGGCGACATCCTGCCCGGCGCAACCGTCAAGCTGATACGCGGCAAAGACGTCTTGATGACCGGAACCGATCCGACCGGTTTGTACCAGTTCACCAACCTGGATCTGGGCGAGTATCAACTGACAGCATCCCGCTGGGACATTCCCACGGTGGGTACCGAATATATTTCCCTGGTGACCAACGGGCAGGCCTATCAGCACAACTTGCAGACCGCGCCCACGCACACCCTGGACCTGACCGTGCGCTCGCCGGAACTGACGCCGCAAGCCGGGGTACTGGTCACCATCATCAACCCGCGTTATGCCGACACCGCCTTCACCGATGAAAACGGTGTTGCCCGCTTCGTCCACGTGCCGCCCGGTTCCTACGGCGTGGAGAGCGAAGACCCGCGCACACTGGCGCTGCTGAATGACCGAATCAATATTCCGGCCGATGAAAGCGCTTCCGTAAGCCGAACGGTGACCTTCGACGGCTGGGGTTCCATCGCGGGCCAGGTGACCGATACCTTGGGCAACAAGCCGGACATCCCGGTTTTAATCATGTTCAAATGGTTCGAGCGCAACCTGGAACAGCACCACTCCATTTACTCGGATGCCTACGGGCAGTACCTCATCGGTCGTGTGCCGCTGAACCAGACCGTAACCATGACGGCGATCAACCAGGATACGTTCGAGTCCGCAACCGAGGAGATTCTGCTTACCGAACACGGCGTGCGCTTGGAGAAGGACCTGGTCTTCCGAGCCGACACCTATGTGCGCGGATATGTGGTGGACAGCCAGGGCAATGAGGTCCCCTACGCGCGAGTGGGTTATAACGATCCCATTCCCCGTGAAGTGGTGGCCGACCAGGTCGGCGCCTTCTATATCAGCAATGTTTTGGAAGGCGATACCATCTTCTATGCAAAGGAACCCAACGGACCGCGAGCGATTACCCAGGTGGTCAGCATCGTTCAGGACAGCTACGGCGACCTGGTGCCTCAAGATAACCTCACCTTCCAACTGGCCGGTGTCTCCAACCTGAACGGCGTCATTCGCTTTGCCGACAACGCGGTGGTGCGCAGCGGTACGGTAAGCCTGGAGAACAGTGAAGGCGTTGCCTTTACCTCCGGAATTTTCGCCGACGGTAGTTACCGCTTCATCAACCTGCCGCTGGATACCTACACCATGCGCGCTTACAGCAGCAAGTACGATATCGACGCCCTGGCCACGCACACGGTGACCTTGGACACCGACGGCGGTTCGGCGCAGCAGGACCTCAGCTTCCAACCCGACTTCGAATTCACGGCGCAATTGACCCGGATCGACGGCATCACCGCCGTACCGGACGGTCACGTGGAATTGTGGCATCGCGACAAGGAAAGCAAGTGGCGCCGCATCTATTACGGCAAGACCAATGTAGACGGCTACGTTGCGATTCAGCGGGTCTTCCCCGGCAACTACCGCGTGCATGCCTATAACGACGCCTTGGACCTGGTGTACACAGACGCCTATGTCATGCCTGATTCCACGCCGTCACTGTTCCCGATATCCCTGCACAGCAGCCTGACCTTGACCGGGTCGTTCATTTCTTCCAACGGCAAGAACTTCTCCTCCGGCCAGGTGAGCGTATTGCAGAACGATCGGGTCAAGAGCACCTACCTGGGTCTGGACGGCAGCTTCCAGGTTTCCGGTTTCGAAACCGGCACGGCGACGGTTTCAGCCACCCTGGCCGGCGGTTGGGTGACCCACACCGAGCAATACACGCTGGTTGACGGTCCCAATGCCAATGTCTTCCAAACCGTTCCCGTGGTCACACTGGATGGCCGCGCCATCTACCTGGGCGATGACGACTTCGGTTTCCGCGTGGGTATGGAAGTCAACGGCATCGAGCGTGAGGTCGGCTTCGACGCATCCGGCTTCTTCATTGTTGATGAGTTGCCCACCGGCGTCCCCGTCAAATTGCACCTATACCATCACTTGAAGCACCGTGTCTTCGAGTTGGGTCCCTTCAACAGCGATACCGACATGGGCACCTTCTACCTGGACGGCAGCGGTCCCGTGATCTCCTTCGACCAGGACGGCCTGGTGATCAGTTCACGACCCGTCACGCTGAGCTTCACCGTGGGCGAAGACGGTGTGGAATCGGATATCGACGCGAGCAAAACCAGGGTCTGGTTGAACACGCATAACATCTCCGCCGACTTTGCCACCACCGCGACCTCGGTCAGCGCAACTTACCCCTACTGGCCGGCTTGGACCGTTCGCGGCGTGAATACCATCAAAATCCAAATGGCCAACACCTCGGGTTCGGTGACCACCGAGACCTTCAACTTCACCGCTCAGCAGAACGGCACCGTGTTGTTGGTGGATCTGCAAAACAACGGCCCGGTGACGGGTGAAGCACGCTTAGATCAAGGTTCCTGGGTATTCACCGACGCGGCCGGCCGAGCCGTCTTGGAGAACGTCAGCGGCGGCCTCCATGCAATCAAGGGCAAGGACAGCAGCAGCGGCGGTCGCTTGACCATCGATGTGGACGATACCTACCTGACCGTGGTTCAGCCCTTGCAGTTGGGCGCCTTCGGCGGTTACATCGGCACGGTTCGCGGTTTGGACAACCAACCCGCGGCCGGAGTGGAAGTATGGATCGGCGGCGAGCGCGAGATTACCGACAGCAACGGTAAATACAACTTCGATTTTACCCCGCTGGGCGATCATCATCTTTTGGCGCGCAACGGGTTGCAATTGGGCTATCGCAAACCGCCGGAACTGTTGGCGCACGAGAACATCAAACCCGGTATCGACATTCAATTGGTAGGACGGGGCAGCATTACCGGCGTGGTCGACCAGAGCGGTATTCCGATTGCCGACGCGACGGTTCAGTTGAAATACACCGATCGGGATATGTTCATGTCCCAGATCCCCGAATTCCGTCCGCCCGCCTCGGTAACCACCGATGTGGACGGCAATTACCGCATCGACAATGTCTACACCTACGCGGTGCAACTGCTGGCTACCGACTCGCTGACGCAGAACACCGGTCTCGCTCAGTTGACCGGACCGGCCGACGGGCTGACCGTGACCCAAGATATCAGCCTGCACCCCAACGCTACCGTCACGGGCATTATCGAGGACAGCGCCGGCATTCCCGTTGCCGACCAATCGGTTGTCATGTATGACAAGGACCTGGACCTGACCTTCCAAGCCCAAACCGCTGCCAACGGCAGTTTCCAGATCACCGACATTCCCTTCCAGGGCATCAACTACCTGGACCTGCGGGTGCTGAACCAGGCTGCCGGGGAGTTCTATCGCCAGGAACTGTTCTCGGTCAACCAGGAGAATCAAGACGCGGGCATCCTGCGTCTGGTTCCCAACCAGGCGCCCACTTTCGATCCCGTAACCAAGCCGGCTTATTGGGACCCCAACAACAGCTTCTACATCTACAATAGGACGCGTGATGACTTGGGTATTGCCCAAATCGAGTTGGTCTTGTCCGGTGCCTATGTCGATTCCAAATCATGGACCTGGGACCAGGACTTCCCCGCTTCTGCCGGTATCGGCCACAGTATTCCCGCGCAAGCGAGTTTGGTCGAGGGAACGGTCAATTACACCTATACCGTGACCGACATGATGGGCGCCACGCATCAAGACACGGGTAGTTTCGAAATCCGTTATGATGCGGTCGGTCCCACCCTGGCGGTTACGCAACCGCTGGAAGGTGCAAGCTTTGTAGAGGGCAGCAGCATCCAGATCCTGGTGACCGCAACCGACGACAACGGCGTCAGCGGTGTGGAGATTCTGGATCTGAACGGCAATGCCCTGACCGAGGCCGATACCGCGGCGCCTTTCGAATTCAACCTGACCGCCCCGGGCGTGGACGAAGACAGCCCCGTCACTTATGTCGTCCAAGCGGTGGACGGATTGGGCTTCACCAGCACCACCGTCCTGAACCTTGTCATTCAAGCCGTGACAACCAGCGGTGCGCCTAACCTGGTAGTTTCGGCGCCGTTGGACGGCATGCCCGCTCCCATCGGTTTGGCGAGCGGCCTGCAAATACCGGTCGTTGCCTCGGCCGAGGACCCCGACGGCCTGCAGGGCTACGAGTTGGTTATCGAAAATCAAGTGGTCGCGTCGGCACCGCTTTTCGGCACCCAGGCGGTCATCGATACGGCCTATACCGTGCCGCCCGTTCAGCAACAGAACACTCAACTGAACGTGGCACTGCGGGTCTACGATTTGGGCGGCAATGTCGCGGTCCATTCGGCAACCCTGAACGGTATGGACGGCGATATCATCACCCAAGACCTGACCATTTACAGCTACGATTCCAGCTATGACAACAAGACGCTCATTGTGGACGGCGCCACCTTGACCATCGACGGTAGTCATAGCTTGACCGGCCTGGCGCTTGTAAACGGCGCCGTCATGACCCAGACGCCGACCGATAACGAACTGGGCAACCAGGCAGAGACCCGCTTGACCGTAACCGGCGATATCCTCATCGATTACGGCACGCTGGTCAGCGCCGACAGCACCGGTTGGCCCGGCGGCGTAGAAGGCGAAAACGTGGGCAACCACGGCGGCGTCGGCGGCGGCGGAACGATCGATAAGCTCTACGGCTCCGTCTTCCAGCCCACCACCGCCGGATCGAGCGGCGGCGGCGGCGCGTTGGAATTTGACGCGGGTAACAACACCATCTGGCTGATGGGCGATATCAGCGCCTCACTGAAGCAACCCTCGGTTGCGGCCGACTACAAGGGCTCCGGCGGCAGTATCTGGCTGAAAGCCGGTTCCTTGAAAGGCCCGGGCAACATTCGAGCGAACGGCTACCGGGCCGGTGATCGCGGCTATGAAGAAAATGCCGCAATCACCTACCAGTACAGCGGTGCGGGCGGCCGCATTGCCCTGGAAGCCGATATGGTCAATCATACCGGTCAGGTCACGGCCTACGGCGGTCTCTGGGGCGGCCCCGGCACCATCTATTCGAGAACGCCTGACGCCCAAAAACCGGACGGATTCGATGACGTTATTCGCATCGCCAAGCATCCCGATTCCGCTCACAACGGCATCACCGCCTTGCAAGGTCTGCCCTCGATCGTGGTGGGCACCGACGCTGTATTCAACGACGACATCATCGACCAGAACAAAGAATATGACGAACTGGACTTCCCCGCCGATCTACCGCTCGAACGGTTCAAGGGCATGAAGCTTTACGTCAACGGCTTGACTTACGATATCGGTTCCCAAACTACCGATAAAATCCGTTCCCTTCCCAATGCGGATTGGACCCTCACTAACGGCGATGTGGTGCACATCGGATTCGAGGTAGATCAAATCGTCGTCGGCGATGAAGCTTTCCTCCGACTGGCGGGAGAGGTTCCCAGAAGCCCGATTACCCTGCATAAAGGCGCCATGGGTTCCGAGAACGACATTTTGGACCTTACCTCGGTACCCTTGACGGTCATTGAAAAAGGTCTGCTGAGAAACATACAACTGGGTGACTGGACCACGGACGGCAGTTACACGTTGGAATTGGCCGAAACCGTTATCTTCAACAATCTGAATCATACGACCGGTTCTATATACGTACTGAACCAAGGCACGGTGAAAGCCTCCGCCCTCACCGTGGCCGCGGGCGCCGAAGTGCTGACCATGGACGGCTACAACGGCAGCATGACCCTGGAAACGACCGGCGCAATGACTATTGAGGGCGTCCTACGCGCCCGCACCAACGGCCGGGAATTGGCGGACCTGCTGACCACCGGCCTTAGCCACGGCGGTATGGGCGATGTGGATTATGCCGCACACGATACCTACGGTACCTTCTACAGACCGGTTTCGCAGGGTTCGGAACTCAGGGACCTCCTCGAGGAAGAAGCGGGATACGCCGGCGGTCACATCAGACTTTCTTTCAATCAGCTTACCTTGAACGGCTCCGTGGATGCTACGCCGGAAACCGGCAGCGGCGGTTCGATCCTGTTGGAAGGAAACATTCTTACGGGTACGGGCAGCATCGATGCAAGCGGCACGCAAACGCCCGTTGCCGGTCGCGCGGGCGGCGGTGGTCGCGTGGCGGTATTGGTCAGCGATATTGCGGGCTATACCGGTTCGGTCAGCGCCTACGGTTCGCCGGATAACCTCGGCGCCGCCGGTGCGGGCACCGTCTTCTACCGCACGACAACCTGGCCCCTGGGCAACCTGGTGGTAGACAACAACGGGACGTTGACACCGGACTATTCAACTCCCTTGCCCTCACTGGGCGATCGAATTGCCGAATTCGTCGTCACGGCAGGTGCAACGGTCATGCAGGGCACCGGCTTCCCGGACAACCTGGAAGGCTTGTACGTTCGCATCAATGGGGCCGATATCCTGCTGGCCGGCAACAGTGAGACGGAACTGTACGCCGCGAGCGGCTATAGCTTCCCCGCCGTCAACGCGGGCGATGCCTACTACGGGGTTCACAAACTGGATCGCTTGGAAGTCAAGGGTAATGCCTACCTCTACAGCACCGACAAATTCGAGCTGGGCGAACCGCCCATCGGCGACGGTCGCGCGGACCTCGTAACCATCGGCGACTCCACCGATCCCGAATACACCGACAAAACCCTGGTTTTCACTGAACCCAAGAACCTTAGCAGCCTGACCCTGATCAATTCGCATGTCACCTACGAGGCGGGACTTCAGGTGGGTACCGTCGTCTTGGACACCAACTCGAAGTTGACCTATAAGGACACGGTAACGGCAACGATCGTGACCGTGGACGGCGGCGTCTTGGAAGCAGCCGGAACCGGGGCGGTCTTCAATGCGCAAAGCGTAGACCTGACCAATAATGCACTGTGGACGGTGGCCGGTCGCGACGGCTCGACCGCCTCTGTCCCCTTGATTGCATCGATCAGCGGTCTACTGAATGTGGCGACCGGTTCCGAGATATTTACCACGGGTCAGAACAAGGGACCCGGCGTCGATCTCGTGTTCGGCGAGTTCTCCGGTGCACGCGGCCTGGGCGGATACGGTCTGATCGACGCGGGCGGTACATCCAATCCGATCATGGGTTCCTATATGTATCCCTCGCTTCCCGGTAACAAAGACGGCGGCGGCGCCGTCAAAATCACCGCGGGCTCACTGAACCTGGACGGCGGTATCCATGCCGACGGTTACAGCATGGGCAGCGGCGGTTCGATCTGGATCGAGGCGCCGGTCATTACCGGTTCCGGTTTCATGCGGGCGCGACCGGGCAGTTTCTCCGGATCCAACCACGCCGGCGGTGGCCGCATTGCCGTGCATTACGGCAGCGACGACAGCTTCCGCAACAACATAACCTTCAGCACGAATCCCAATTATCCCCAAACCAACTGGCGGGAAATAGCCGGCGGGGGCACGCTGTTTTTCAAGAGCGCCGCCCAAACCCACGGTGAATTGATCATCGATCAACGCGCCGACCTGGCGACGGATCACACTGAATACGAAAAGCGCTTCCGTCTCTCAGGTGTCGCCGGCCCCGGCGAATTGACCCTGGCGATCGGCGACAACGATGCCGACCCAAGAGTGATTCAGGATTTGGCCTGGGCCGATATTCCCCCGGGTCTGGCAGGTCTCCATGTGCGCCTGAATGTTTCCGGTACAGACTATGAGGCCCGTATTCTGGACAATACCTACAACAGCATCACGGTGGACAGCGACCTGCCCGCGGTGATTCCGCAAAATACCCGCTTGGAATTCGTGTTGCGCCTGGACAAACTCTCCTTGAAAAACGGCGGGCAGTTCCACTTCGCAGGTATTCTTGCAACACCCGTCATCGAGCGGGACAAAACCCTGCTTAGCAGCGTTTGGGCCCGCAAGATCGAGGGCCTGAGCAATCCGCTGATATTCCAGGATGAGTCCTTCCGTCTTACCCTGGATGAAGGGGACCTGGCGAACACGGATGTACAGGTAACCAATGGAACCCTGTTCCTGGACAAACCCGCTACCTTCCGTGATGTCACCCTGGTCAATGCGCAATTGACTCATTCGCATTGGTCCGCCAACCACTTCATTACCGAGCTCTATGAGCCGGGCCTGGATCTAACCCTACGAAACCTTGTTGCGGATGCAAACAGCGGTATCGATGTTTCCAGAAAGCGCTACGACACCGCGAGCGAACCCAATAACAACCATGGAGGCATGGGCAGCAGCTCGTTAACCAATGATACCTTCGGCTCTTTATTCCATCCTTTTACCGTCGGGATCGGAGCCAATGCGGGCGGTCGCGCTCATGTAACGGCTCAAAGCATTTCAGGCGGCAGTTATCTTGCCGACGGCTCTTTCGGCAGCGCCGGTTCCATTTACCTGGACGCCGATACACTGTCCGGCAATATCACGGCGCGCGCCGGAATGGATGCTAACCTCGTCGCGGGCGGCGGTCGTGTAGCCGTGTACTACGGTAACCGCGACGCCGCGAATCTGATCACGGGCGCAACCGGTTCGAAAAGTCCCGGCACCGTGTTCCTGAAGGACAAGTCCGCAGCCTACGGGAACCTGATCATCGACAATCAGGGTAATCCGGTCACCGGAGTCACTGATATCCCGGGCTTTACGGATTACCTCGTACCCGCCGGTTTCAGTTCCCAGAACGACGGCGGACAGGCCGTGCTGACTTTTCCCAACACCTTTACCAACGACCTAAGAGACTACTACCTGATCATCAATGGCAATGAAAACGATCGCTACCGGGTTATCAGCAACCAGGTCAATACCGCCTCGCCGAGCACCATGGTGGTCGAAGGCAATCCCGTAATTGCCGTCGGCGACACCCTGGCGTTGCGAGTCGTCTTGGAAGGCTTCAGCTTGGGAACGGGATGCGCCACCACCAAGGTGCCGGTCTTGGACGGCGTCGATCCGGTGATCGACAACATCACCGTGCTCTCGGGTCTTTACAACGGCGAGGCCGTTCCCGGGCTGCCGATCACGGTCAGAGTGGAAGCCTCGGACGGTTTCGGCTTGAGTCAAGCTGTTGCGGACTTCGGTGGGGAACAGTCGCAAAATGTGCCCGCGCCCGCGCCTTTCAGCTTCAGCTTTACGCCCACGACCCTACAGGCAGGAACCAGTGTCGACGTGAACGTGAGCGTGGACGACATCAGCGGTCGCAACGCCTTGTCCACGCTGACCGTACCGGTTGCCCTGGAAGATACCGGCCTACCCGTGGTCACCCTGATCTCGCCGGCCGAACCGATCCAGGTGAACAGTCTCGAAGACTTCGACATTACTGTCAGCGCTGCCGATAACGTGGGCATGCAGTCGCTACAGTTCGAATTCAACGGCGTGATCGGAGATCCGATCGATTATACGGTCAACGATGCGGCCCATACGGTAACCCTCACGGCCCCCTACATCACCGTCGATCAATCCTTCAATCTCAAAGTGACCGCAACGGATCTGGTTGGAAACGCCTATCAAGCAGTCTACACGATCGGGGTGACCGCCGTTCCCTTCTTGCAGCATGTGCCCGCGCCGGTTTCCTATTACAGCTTCGACGATGTGGATATGGACGGGGTCGTAGTGAAGGACAGCATGTGGCGCAATCCCGGCGTCAATCAAGGGGCCGTGCGAGAAGCTGTCGGAAAAGCCGGTCAGGCGTTGGCATTCGGCGACAACACTCATGTGGAAATTCCCAACCACAAGAGCCTGGATATCACGGGTAACGCCCTGACCGTTCAAGCGTGGATCAAACCTTCCAACCTGGTCTTTTCGGAAATGGTCGTCAAGGCCCCGGAAATCGACGGCACGCCCAATGTTCGCTACGGTTTCCGCTACAACCCCGCCAATGATGAAGTCAAGTTCCTCACCGTTTCTCAGGGCGAAGTGGTCAACGGTCCGGCTGCCGGCGGCGCCCTGGCCGTGGACACCTGGGCCATGCTGACCGGCGTCTTTGACGGTACGACGGCCAGGCTCTATATCGACGGTGAACTTGTCGCCCAGACAGCTGTCTCGGCGCCCCTGGCTTCTTCCTCGGGCCCTCTGTACATCGGCGGCTACGCCTTGGGCAACGCCAACTGGTTCCACGGGGTGATCGACGAGGTGATGGTTTGGGATGAAGCCTTGAATGTATCCCAGGTGCGTCACTTGTACGAGCGCGGCCAGGCGGGCGATACGCAACTGTTCAACCCGCCGGAACCCGTCACGGACCTGATCGCGGAGGCCGATGCCGCCTCCATCTCCCTGACCTGGACCGCCTCGGTTGACAGCCTGGGCAATCTCGATCATTACGAGATCTACAAGGACGGCGTCTATGTGTCGTCAACCAACACGACCGGCGCCGTGATCGGCGGGCTCTCCGCCTACACCACCTATGCGCTGGAGGTACGCTCGGTCAATGCGTCCGGTACGGCCTCCATTGCCGATATCGACGTGACCACCCTGCCGACGGACCTGTCTACCTTGACCGACCCCGTCGCCTACTGGCCCTTGAACCAGCGTAATTTGGACGCCGTGGGTTTCTTCGATTTGATGAACGGGCATCACGGCAGCTACAGCGGCGATATCAGCGTTGCTACCGGCAAAACCGGAGAAGCCTTTGTCTTCGGATCAGGCACTCACGCGGCAGCGGTTGCAGATAATCTCGCCTTTGACGCAACCACCTCGCTGACCGTTCAGGCCTGGGTCAAACCGGAGCCCGCGATGAACTCGCAAGCCTTGCGTGTTGTCGGTAAAAACGGCACAACGCTTGACAATTACGCCTATGCGCTTGTCCTGGTCGATGATAAACCGCGATTCATGGTCAACCTGGACGGCTCGCCCGGACCCGACGGTCCGGCGGCTTCCGTCGCCCTGCCGAGCGATCGCTGGACCTTACTCAGCGGCACCTTCGACGGAACCACCGCTCGCCTTTTCATCAACGGCAATCCCGCGGCGGAAAAAGCCATGAGCGGTAGTTTAATTCAAACCAACGGCAGCCTCGGCCTGGGCAGCGATACCGACAACGGCGGCGGCCTCTATCGAGGCGGCTTGGACGAGATCGGGCTGTGGTCAACGGCTCTGGATCCCCGTCATATCAATATCCTCTACCACCAGGGCTTGCAGGGCGGCGGAACCCTGATAGACGGTATCGATCCCGTGATCGGTACGATAACCCTTTCCCCGCTGATCGAAATCGGTAAGTTGGAGCCCAATCGACCCTTCACCATCACGGTGGACGTAACCGACAATACTGCCGTCGCAACGGTAACCGCATCGCTGGGCGGTCAATCCGTCTCGCTTACCGGTTCAGGTCCCTTCACCGGTCAGATGACCGCACCGGATGTTGCCGTGGAAACCGTCGATACGCTCACGGTGACCGCGTTTGATTACAGCGGAAACCGCGATGATGAAATGCAGGCGCAAACCATTGCCGCACCGGATATCGAAGCCCCGGTCGGAACCTTGGTAAACCCGGCCGACGGCGCCCAAATGCCGATTTACAGCCAATTCACCGCCGAATTCACCACCTCCGACAACCGCCTGGTATCCGCTCTTGAGGTTACCTTCAACGGGGAAACCCAATCCCTCCAAATCGCTGCCGATGAACAGGCAACCCAAAAGAGTTTCAGCTTCGCCATGCCCTCGGCGGCCGGCGATTATTCGCTCTCTTGGACCGTAACGGATTATGCCGGTAATCAAAGCACGGTTCAGTCCGCGACCTTAACCGCGCTGCCCATCGAATCGGCCGACATGCCCAAGCCCGTTTCCTATTGGACCTTCGATGATAAGGTTCCCGATCTGGAAGTCGCCAACCTGGCCTCCGACCTGGTCGGCGGCAACCACGTTGTATCCTACAACGGCAATTCTTTCGCCGGTGGGCGTATCGGCTACAGGACCGACGGAATCGATGATGTCGCCTTTGTAGACGACCTGAGCCCGAACTTGGAACTGGATAACCAATTGACCTTGTCCGCTTGGGTTTACATAGACGCCTTCAATGAGGACGGCGGCATTATTACCTACGGCTCGGCCTACGCTGACTCACCCGTGGAGAAATACGCCCTGGTAACCACCGGCGATAACCGTGTCGCCTTCCGCACCAACCGCGGCGTAGACCGACAAACCGTTGAATCCGGTATTCTGGCGGTCGATACCTGGTACCACGTGGTCGCAACCTTTAAAGACGGACACGCTGAAATTTACGTCAACGGCCTCCTCGACAACGAAACGGACTGGACCGTCACCGATCTGCCCGATGATGCCCGCTTGTCGGGCGTTGCGCAAACGATGCGCCTGTCATTCGGGCACCATCATGCCGGTGCTAACGGATATTATGAGGGTATCCTGGACGATGTGATGATCTTCGACAGCGCCTTGACGGGTCCCTATATCCGGCGTCTGTATGACAGTGCTTCCGGCGCTCCGCTTGACATGCGCCCGCCTGAAGACGTGACCGATGTCTCCGTCGCCGCAACCGCAACATCGTTGGATCTGGTTTGGACCGGGTCGGCGAATACTCAAGTCGATCTGACCGGTTACCGGGTCACCGTCAACGGCGTACCGACCCAGACGCCGGGACCTGCCGCCGGCGGCGCCCTGCTGAATAATCTGACCGCGAACACCAACTACGAGATCGTGATCAGCGCCCTGGACAACAACGGTAATGAAAGTTACGGGAACCGGCTGTACCTGGCCACGCCGCCGACGGCGCCGGGTGATTTCCCCAATCCCGTTTCCTACTGGACCTTCGACAATACGGACAAGATCGGCTCTGTCCTCAAGGACCGAATGGGGCGGAACGATCTGTCCATAACCGGCTTCCCCAATACAACCGCCGGGCTGGTGGGCGACGGCATGGATATTACCACCCAATACCTTGCAGCGGAAACGCCCGATGGGTTGGATAGCCGGCAAACCTTGACCATTTCAACCTGGATCAACCCCTTTTCCTACTTGAGCGATTCTACGGCGATCTACTTCGGCGACGCTTCCACGCAAACCTACAGTATCGCGATCAAGGGGAAGACGCAGTTCCGCTTCGAGGCCGGTCAACCGACCACCCCCGAGCTGAGCCGCGTGGATCCCCCCTCGCCTAAACTGCGCTGGCATCATATCGCCGCGGTATTCGAAAACGGAACGGCCCGGATCTATCGAAACGGCAAGCTCCATAACGAAAAGGCCTTCAGTTTCAACGAACTCCCGGCGGCGGCCTCGCCCCGATTCCTGATCGGCATCAGCGACCTCGATGTGTCATCACTTCACTCGACGCTCGATGAAACCATGGTTTGGGACAGCGCCTTGACCACAACGCAAATTCGTCAGATCTATACGCTCAACCGTTCCGGCGAAAACCTCATCGACGGGGCCATTGACTTCAATGCACCCCAGGCGGTAACCAATCTGTCGGCCGCGCCCGCTCATAATGCCGGTCAACATTCCCTGGCCGTGTCCTGGACCCCGCCTGCCGACGGCGATCTCTCGCACTTCGAGGTTCGCGTGAACAGCGTCTTCGAGGCCGATGTTCCCGCGGGCACCAACAACTACCTGGTGGCCGGCCTGGCCGAGTACACCGGCTACACCATTGCCGTGACGCCCGTTGACCTCGCCGGCAACATGGGTCCGACGCAAACGATTGTTCAAACGACCCTGGATGTTACCAATCCCACCATCCTGACCAAAACGACCGACCCGATATCGCCGGAAGCGGGCAGCGCTTTCACCCTGACCGTCACTGCTTCCGACAATGTCGGTTTCGGCAGCGCCGAGGTTGTGTTCAACGGTCAGACGACGGCCGGTACGGAAACCGTCGCCGGAACCTTCGAATTCTCCTTGACCGCTCCGGTCAACCCGGCTGTCAACCCTATGACCGCCGACATTACGGTCACGGATAGTTCCGGCAACAATGCCGTCGATTCGTTGAGCATCGATATCGATGTTTCGGCCGGGGAGGTTTCCGTGCCTACCCCGGTTAACTACCACACTTTCGACCCGGCAGACAAAATCGTCAGCGGCCTCCTCCAATACCCCTTCGACGTGGTGGGCGGCAACCATGCCAACTATCACCTCGGGGCGATCAACCAGGCCGGTAAAATCGGCGAATCCTTCTATTTCAACGGCAGCAACTCCGCCGTCGGACTGGCCAAGGTCAGCCCGGAACTGGACCTGGCGGAAACCCTCACGCTGTCGGCTTGGGTCAAGATTACCGGCTTCAATGAAGACGGTCCCATTATGTCCTACGGCACCAAGACTTTTGAAGCCTACAGCCTGGTTACCACTTCTTCGGGTAGGGTATCGTTCCGCTCCAACGGTCACGCAACCCGTCAGACGGTAGATTCCAACAGCTTATCCACCAATACCTGGTATTTTGTCACCGCGATATTCAACAACGGCCAGGCCCAACTCTACGTCAACGGCCAATTGCATAACTCCGCGACCTGGGCGGCGACATTGCCCGTGAACTCGGACGGGTTCATGTTCTTCGGCAGGCACCTTTGGGCCGGCAAATACCTGAACGGTAACGTGGACGAAGCCATGACCTTCGATCAGGCCCTGGACGCCAATCAGGTTCAATTACTCTACGACGGCATGAACGGCGTCACCACCCTGGACCTGCGCCCACCCGAGGAGGCCGGCGATCCTACATTCACATTGACGCCTACCTCCATCGGGGTCAACTGGACCGGTTCCGCCGACAGCGCGGGCGATCTCAGCGGCTACAAGGTCTTCGTCAACGGCAACCCGGTCGCCGATCTGTCCACGGTCGCAACCTCCTACGACATCACCGGCCTCACCGAAAACACCGATTACGAGGTGCGTGTTGCCGCTGTCGATACTTCCGGCAATGCGAGTTACGGTCCTCGTTTTTGGATGGCGACGCCTCCCTCGGACGGCGCGACCTATCCGAAACCGGTGTCCTATTGGCCGATGGAAGACACCCATGGCAATTTTACCGATACCTACGGACAGAACGACCTGACACCCTCCTTTGTCTATTCCGTGTCCAGTCGAACCGGGTTCGGTAAAGCGGCACGACTTTTGGACTCGAGTTATATGAGGAAAACCAACCCGGTGGACCTGGACAATCGCCGGACCTTTACCTTCTCCACATGGTTGTATCCTCAGAAAAAACCCATTGCCACCTATTGGGGTCTTCTGTATCTGGGCAATAACACCACGGAATCCTACTCCATCCGGTATGTAAGGGACCACCTCTGGTACCAGTTCCAAGGCAACGAGGGCAGTGCCACCCGTTCCGCAACAGCCAGGGCCTATAACGAACTCAACAATTGGTATCATCTCGCGGTAACCTTCGATAACGGTTTGTTGAAAATCTACCTCGACGGCCGTTTGATGGAAACGGTAACCGCCGGTGTGACCGAATTTGCCGCGGCTGCTTCCGCCTTTTGGCAGTTGGGCCGCAAGCCGTCACAGACCTATGGTTTCGAAGGCTATATGGACGATGTGGCCTTCTGGAACAGCTCTCTTACCGAAACCCAGGTCCGTCAGCTGTTTACAACCGGTATGGCGGGAATGGATTCCAAGACCGGTTACCTGGACTTCAATCCGCCGGCCGCTGTCTCCGGTCTGGCCGGCACGCCTACAGCCACATCGATCGACCTCAGCTGGACCGAACCGGCCGATACCGACATCGCGGAGTACCGGGTCAAGTTAGACGGCAGCACTGTCGCCACGGTAGCCGCCCCGGCAACCGGCGTCACCGTCAGCGGACTGACCGCTTCCACCTCTTATGACGTTCAAGTGGTCGCGGTAGACACCGGCGGTAACCAGACCGCCTCCTCTACCATCACCGTAATCACGCTGAGCGCCGCCCTGGCCGAGGAAACCGACGCCCTGGTCGAGGCGGGCGAACTGACGCCGGACGGTATCCTGGTCACCGGCGAAACCGTTCACCTGAATGACTATGTCACCGATGAAAACGTCATTCTGGTAGACACCCACCTGGTCATTTCGGGTAGTTTCGAAGCACGCTCCTTGTTGTTGACCCGGGGCAGCACAATTACCCACCCGGTTCGTGCCGGCTTGGAGGCAGAGCCCCTATGGCTTAGCGCTGAAACCATTGAAATCGACGCCACCTCAGCCGTCGCTCTCGACGGTCGCGGTGTTGCCGAACAAGGCGCATTCCACGCGGTTCACGGCGGCCTGGCCGCGGGTGAACCGGAAACCATGGTGTACGGCTCCCCGGTGTATCCCACGCGTCCCGGTCGCGGAGAGGCCGGCGGCGGTGCGGTGATCTTGGAGTCGCGCACCCTGGTCTTGAACGGCCTCGTCACGGCACGCGGCAAGGGTTTCGCCTCCGGTGGTTCCGTCCTCATCCTAACCGACCATCTGCTGGGCGGAGGCACAATCGATGTCTCCGGCGGTAACGGCTCCCAAGGCATCGGCGGCGGCGGTCGCGTTGCCGTACACGCGGCCTTCCGACACCGATTCCACGGCGTCGTGATTACGGGCCTGGAGGAAGCGGTGCGCGGGACCGTGGTCATGTCGATGCCGGATGAGGATACTCTGTGGCTGGGCAACGCCTGGCCCATGACCAAAGAAACGGTTTCGGTCACCATGCCGCAAACGCTTCCGCTCCTCGACGGCCACATCGTTAAAGTCCTGGAAAATAACCGGGGCAGCGTGCTGCGTCTGAAGTGGAACGGAAACGCTCACAATATGATCGGGGCCTGGCTGCAATGGGGTGATCAACGCTACCGCGTCCGGGAAGCCCTCTCGCTGGATGACGGTGAATGGCTGATTCAACTGAATCGAACCTTCGACCGCTTTGACAGCGAGACCGGCCGGTTCATCCTACTCCTGGCCAATCCCGACCAGGTACGCGGAAACCCGGCCGGCATGCCGCTGCTGCCCGGCCGCTAAACTCATCTCGGGCCGCGGGTGATACCCGCGGCCCTTCCCGCCGGCGCATATCTTTCGCTGCTCTATGAGTCCGCGGCACCGTCGTTGATTTGACCGCTCTCGGCATCGATCACCTATTGGGATTGCTCTACCTTTTGCTGTTTCTGACATTTTTTTAGATCAAAAAGCAAAATTTTAATGAGTCTTTACCTAAATCGCTGCTAGTATTTTCTCTGTTGTATCCCTTACAACATATTCAGTAATTTCATGGAGAAAAGCTATGACAGCTAACTCGTTAAAGATAGCTTTATACGCGCTGCTCGTTGCAGCCTCGCCCTTATTTGCTCAAAGCGATCGGTCCCAAACCCTCTACGCCGACTTCAACGGCGACGGGGTTCGGGACATGTACGTGGTGGACGCCGACGGCATCGATCACTTCTTCTTCAGCGTAAACGGCGCCCTGGTGGACAAAACCGGCGACGCCAATCTTGACGGCCAAACCAATACGGTACAAGCCGTTTCGACCGACCTGAACAACGACGGCGCCCTGGACCTGGTGTTGGTCAAAGACGACGACAGCCTGGTGCTGATGCAAAACAACAGGGGAAGGTTCTCGGATGTATCCAGCTCCCAAAGCCTGCAGACGGCCGCCGCGGCTGCCGTTGCCGCCGCGGGTCCCTACCAGGCGGTCACCGCGGTTCAATTGAACTGCGTCAACTCCATCAAGGACCAGGCGGGCGGCTGCCTGAAGGCATCGTCCACACCCACCTTGGGCCTGCTCTACCCGCTCACCCAGGACCTGTTCGTGGCGACCTCGGGCAATGTAGGCATCGGTACCACCAATCCCGGCGAAAAGCTGGAAGTGGCCGGGGTCATCTACAGCAGTTCCGGCGGTTTCCGCTTCCCCGACGGCTCATTGCAAACAACAGCGACGGCACAGGGCCCCCAAGGCAATCAGGGACCCCAGGGCAACACGGGACCTCAAGGCGACCCCGGCCCGGCAGGCCAGAACGGCATTCAGTCCATTAATGCCCTTGCCGGTCCCATTTTGTCGATTACCGGCTCCGGTTCCGCCTCGGTTTCTACCTCCGGCAGCACCATCACCGTCAACGTACCCACCGCCACCTGCACCTATTCCGGCAAAACCTATACTACCGGCTCCGTTTGCTATCTGGGCTACAACGAAATTCCCTGCACCTTCGGCTTCCGGGCGGACAGGCTGGTCTGCCAGGCGGATGGAAGCTGGAACCTGGTAACCTCCTCACTTTGTTCCAATCCTGCGCCGACGCCTCTGTGCGGTCAGTAGGGGGCGCCACATGAAAACCATTATTCTACTTTTCAGCATGCTTCTGGCCCCTTGGGTTTCGAGCCAGGATATCGCGGATGCGCCGGCGGGTAAAAGCATGGCCGTTTACGCCGACTTCAACGCCGACGGCCACCGCGATTTCTATGCAACCAACCCCGAAGGCAAGGACCGCATGTTCCTCTTTCGCGACGGCAAGAACCAAGATTTCACTGACCGGGTTCATCTGGGCGGCCAGACCGATACGGTCTTTGCCCATGTGGTCGACCTGGACGGCAACGACTTCCCCGATCTGGCCTTGATCAAGGAAGACGGCACCCTGAAAGTGATGTTGAATAAACGCGGCATCTTCAGCGATGTCTCCTCCGATCCCGCCCATGATGCTACGGCCAAGGCCGCCTCCGTGGTCACCGTCACCGGGACGACTACCGTCGGCGGTCTGGTGATCGCACAGGCAACCCGAATTTGTCCGGTATCCATGGATGACCAGGCGTCGACCGCCTGTATCAAGGCCTCGTCTACGCCTACGCTGGGGCTGCTTTATCCGCAAACAGTCAACCTGAATGTGGCCGGCACCGGCGCCTCGGTTTCCCAAGCCGCGGTCACCTTCTACGGTCAATTCACCAGTCAGCGCACGGGCAGCAGTATCGCCGGCCTGGGCGATATCAACGGCGACGGCGTTGCCGACTGGATCTACGGCAGCAACGGCCCCAACGCATCGGGTTTCAACAACGGTGAGGCCGTGGTGGTCTCGGGTCGCGACGGCTCGGCAATCTACACCTACACCGGCGCCGTGAATCACGCGGCCCTCGGCTCCGCCGTTGCGGACGCCGGCGATGTGAACAACGACGGCACGTCCGATTTCGTCATCGGCAAACCCCAGTCCCAGACCCCGGGTTTTGCCGAGGTGTATAGCGGCGTTGACGGCAGTCTGCTCTACTCGTTCTCGGGTAACGGCACCGGCGATTCCTTCGGGGTGGCCGTTGCGGGCGCCGGCGACGTCAACGGCGACGGTTACGACGATGTCATCGCCGGTCCCCATGTCTACCTGCTCAGCATCCAGGGTCCCAGCTATGCCCGGGTATTCTCCGGTTTCGACGGAAGCCTGCTGTACCACCTGACAGGCAGTTCCACCGAGGTCGATTTCTTCGGTAATGCGGTCAGCGGACTGGACGATGTCAACGGCGACGGCAAGGATGATTTCATTGTCGGCGCCCCGGGTAACAACTCTTTTACCGGACAGGCCACCGTGTTCTCGGGCCTTAACGGCGCGGCCATCCATACCCTGAACGGCTTCGAATCCGACAGCTCTTTCGGTCGCGCGGTCAACAACGCCGGCGACATCGACGGTGACGGCACGGCCGACTTGATCGTGGGTTCCCCCAACGAGAACGGCGGAATCGGCACCTATGCCGGCGCGGCCCGCGTCTTTTCGGGCGCTACCGGAGCTCTGATCTATACCTTCACCGGCAATGCGGCGAGCGATCGCTTCGGTTCGGCCGTGGCCGGTGACCAGGATCTTGACGGCGACGGTGTGCCCGAACTGATCATCGGCGCCCCGCAGGACTTCCCCACCGGCACCGGTGCGGGTTACGTGGCCGTCTACAGCGGTGCGACCGGCAGCCTGATGTACACCTTCAACGGCGAGGAAATCGACGAGTACTTCGGCCGCGAGGTCGATCTGATGCCGGGCGCCGCCCTGGTCGGCGCGCCCTATTACAGCGCGCAGATCAATACCGGCGGACGCGCCATGGCCTACGCCCTCAGCGCCGTGGGCATGGGTACTTCGAACCCCTCGGATCGCCTTCAGGTGACCGGCATCATTCACAGCACGGTCGGCGGCCTGAAGTTCCCGGACGGCACCATCCAGGCCGACCTGAACCGGGGAGCGGACGGCCCGCAGGGCCCGACAGGTCCCAAGGGTCCCGACGGCCCCCAAGGTCCGAATGCAAGCGGCGTAAGGCTGCTGAACGGTTCCAACGGCCCCAATATAAGCATCGTCGGCACGGGCGCCATGTCGGTGACCAGTTCCGGCAGCAACATCACGCTGAAGGTGGGCGCGAATACCTGCACCTGGGGAAGCAAAACCTACACCCCGGGAGCCAGGTGTTATACCAACCCTACCAATTGCCCGACCGGCATCGGTTGGCGCGCAACCCGCCAAACCTGTAAGACTGATGGAACCTGGCAAACATCCACTTCATCGCTTTGCTACAACCCCAGCCCAACCCCAATCTGCGGTTTCTAGATCGCGGCCCGAAAGCTCCCGCCCCGGCGGCGGGAGCTTCTTCCCGAGCATCAATTTACGATTTTTGGAGGATTGAATGACACGTTTATCGATGATTCTGCCGGTTGCCCTCATGGCTGCTCTTTTCATCCAAGCCGGCGAAAGCGACTCCCTTGCCGCGACGCGCCCGTCCTATGAGTTGGACCTGTCCCTTGCCGAACTCTCCATCTATCACGCCGCCGCGATCAGCGGGGTCAGCAAACACGGCGGCGAGGCCGAATTCCGCCAAACCCTCTACCAACAAAACGGCGAAACCCGCTGCCGTTTGACCATAGAAAACCCGCAACTGTTCAAGGTCTGGAACTTCTGGCTGGCCGAACGCAGTCACCAACTGGTCGTCGCCGCAGACCTAAACAACCCTCGCGCCGACGTGAAACTGGCTTTGCAACTGATCCAATCCATCCACGCCAAACTGGAAAAAGCCGAGGCCAATCCCATCTGGGAAATGACCAGCATTGCGGGCCGGCTGCTGAAACGCGACGGCAAGCTGTGGCTGGACGACCCACGCGGCCGTTTCTCCCTGACCGCCGCGAACGAATTGGAATCGCTGGTGGGCGAATCCCTGCGCATCGAGGGTGTGGTAAAACAAAGGGCAACGCTGGAAGTAGCATCTTATTCCGCCTATCCCGAGGATACCCTGGAAGTCTACGTCATGAGCGTCTGCCCCTATGCACGCAAGGCCGAGCACGCCTTGTTGGATTATCTGGCCGCCAATCCGGGCAAGGCGCCCAACCTGTCGGTGCGCTACATCTTCTTCAAGGACCCCAAGCAACCCGACGCCCCTTTTATCAGCATGAAAGGCGCGGCGGAAATCGAGGAGAACCTGGTGCAAATGATCATTCGCGACCAGTACCCGGAACTCTTCCACGCCTACTTGATGGAACGCGCGGCGGACGACGGGCCCTGGCGGCAACTGGCCGGCAAGCTGGGCATGGACCGTTCGACGGTAAAGGGCATTGCCGATACCATCGCCCAAGAAGGCGAACTGCTCATCGCCCAAGAATACGCCTATGTGGCGGGCGAACGCGGCATCCGGGACGGCAGTCCCAGCTTCACCTGGCGCGGCGAGGTGGTCACCGAACTGAACCGATTGGAACCCTTCCGAGATTTCAGTCTCTCCGACGCCTCCTGTAACGGCGGCATCATGCAGTAGCGGAGCAAAACCCACGCGTCCCCAACGGACGCGTGGGCCGAACCCGCCGGTAACGCGTCCGGCCGCCGGAACTCTTCTTCACCCCGATCTCACGAGGACAAACATCCCTTCAGATTTCAGGTATGATAGGTAAGTTTGAAAACGGCGCGACCCGGACGGCATGGCTATGAAGGAATCGGATCTCTATCCTCCCCTGAAGCGGTTTCTGGAAGCTCAGGGATATGCGGTGAAAGCAGAAATCCAAGATTGCGACGCCATGGCGGTACGCGGCGATGAAGTGCCGGTCCTGGTTGAACTGAAGCTCACGCTCAACCTCAGCGTGATTCTTCAGGCAGTGGACAGGCTGGCGCTGACCCCGAAGGTCTACATCGGCGTTCCGAAACAGTGTAAGACCCTGAACCGCCGGCGGAAACGCATCATCAAGCTGCTGAGGATGCTTGGCCTGGGACTTTTGGTGATCGATACGGCGTATGGGCCGGGCCACGTGGGCGTCCTGCTGGACCCGGGTCCCTACAAGCCCCGCCCGTCGAAACGCCGTCGCGAACGCCTGCTCGGCGAATTCGAAAAACGCGTGGGCGATCCCAACCTCGGCGGGACCGATAAACGGAAGGGCATCATGACCGCCTATCGGCAAAGAGCCCTGGCCATTGCCCGCTTCCTGATGGAGCAAGGACCGACCAAAGCGTCCGACATCGCGAAAGCCCTTGAGGAACCGAAGGCTCGGAACATTGTATACAGAGACGTCTACGGATGGTTCGACCGGGTTTCCCAAGGCGTCTACGAACTGTCTCCAAAAGGTAAACAGGAGATTCCACTCTGGTTGAAAGATGCGGTCACTCGCCCCGTCGAGTCACCGGCTTCCAAGAATAAAAGAAGGTAGCGTGAACAAGGCCCGCCCGGCACAACCAGGGTATGGAACCGACAGCCGGCCTGAATGATGACCCTGCTTATGAGCAAGGTGGGTTTTGTTCGCGACGAAGGAACC
>JASJCB010000265.1 GCA_030066195.1 Acidobacteriota bacterium | reverse complement strand
GGGTTCTGGTCGGCGGTGTCGTAGTAACTCATCATGCTGCGCACCAGTTCCGACAAAATAGCGCCGAATGTTTCCATGTCGCCGTCAATCAGGGCAGTCATCAACCGCGTTATTTTTGCCGGTCCGATATCGCGTCGCAGCCAGGCTTCGACAATGCTTTGATATAAGAGCGACACTTCCGTATTGGGAACGGCCAGTTTGTAGTAAAAGCGGGGCTCTCTCCAGATCTTTTCCGTCACTTTCAGGTAACCGCTGAACAAGAAAAACGACCACAAGGTTTCTACGTCTCGATTCAGGTTATCGAACACAGTTTGCTCCTGGACGGTGGTTTCCACCGTCTCACCGCTTAGAAGACGCTGAAAGTCGTCCAGCACCTCCGGGGATGCGTGAAGCAATTGCTCCTGAATCAGGTCGTTGGAACTGGTATTGACCCAGTGGGGTTTGAAACCCTCCTCGGACTTGTCGATGTATTTGAGGATGGACCAGGGATTGTAGATAGTGGTTTCCCCGGCCAGGTAGCCGTTGTACCATTTGCGCACCGCATCTGTTTGCTGGGCCAACCCCGCGAGTTCAAGAAGGTGTTTCATCTCGGCTTCCGTGAAACCAAACTTGTCGGAAAAGCCGTTACTGAGTATGGTGAAGACATCGACTTGGTTGAGATCGGAAAAAATAGACTCCCGCGCCACACGCAGGATGCCGGTGAGCACCGCTTTTTTCAGCGAAACATTGCCCTTGAGGGCCTTGCCCAACAGGCCTCGCATAAAGGACGCAATTTCCGGGTAATAGCCGTGGGCATAACCCGAATGGATGGGTGAGTCGTATTCGTCAATCAGTAGAATGACCAGGTTGTCATGATGGCGCGCCAGAAACTTCATGAGCAGCGCCAGGGAGCCCATCAAGTCGGTTTCGCTGCCTTGCTTTTTGGCCAGGGTCAGAAAATCGTCCGAATCGAAGCTGTCCAGCTTTTCGAGCAGGTATTTCCTTGAACGAAACGCCTCGGCCGTCATGGTGGCGAACAATTCCAGGAATGCCGTGTAAGTGCGTGCTTTCAGGTCTTTGAAGCTGAGGAAAATTACCGGCCGGCTGCCCAATTGGTTCCACCAGGGGCTCTTTTGGATGGCCAGACCGTCGAAGAGTTTTCCGTTGTCAGGCCGGCTGTCATCGAAGAAGGCATGAAGCATGGACATGTTGAGGGTTTTGCCGAATCGCCTGGGTCGGGTGATCAGTTGCGTTTGCGCGGATGTCTCCAGCACTTCGGCAATGAACATGCTTTTGTCGACATAATGGTACCCGTCTTCGATGACCGTTGGAAAGATGTCGATACCGATGGGTAGCTTCAGGACCATGCATGCATTCCTATCGACTTGCTGTTCCTAAGCATAACACACTGCCGGGGGAAGAAATCGCTCCATGGAAACAGAGGCGGCCGGGCCTGTTGTCATCGGCCCGGCCGCTTGCTTGGCTTTTGTGAAAAACGTGGGATGGTCGGTTATAAAGCGCCTTTGTCTTTCTCCTCATTCGGGGGAGGCGGTTCATCGGTGTCCGTTTGTTCCTTCGGTGCTTTCAATAGCTTTTCCGCCGGCGTTCCGTTGGTTTGATCGACTACAGCGAGACGATCCGATAAGCTCGTCTGAAAGCCCCGGTAGTTTTCTACGACCTTTTCCCCGCACCATTTTGCGAGTTCCTCGGGTTTGGGAGGTCGATCCAGATTTTGGCTCAGATCCTGGAAGAACAAGGCCAGGTTCAACTGAAAGTTTTCCTTTTTCGATTGGTCAAGCTTTAATTTCGACTCGCGTAGACCTAACGCTTTCTCTTTCTCATCGAGGTCTTCCTTTCGTAGTTTCAACCTGGTTGCGGCTTCATTTTGCTCTCTGAGTTCTTTGAATTTGTTGGAAGCGAGTTTGATCACCGGCAGGTTTCGAAGGTTTCGGAACTCCGAATCAACAGAAGATGCGCCCTGTTGGGATTTCAACGGATCGGTCGCGTCCGGATCCAGCAGTTGTGTCCAAAACCAGTCCCTCGCGTTGATCTCCCTGACTTTTTTGTCTTTCAGACGCGTTGCTTCTTCTTTTTCCTCTGTCAGATCGGTGACCATAGTTTGAATGGTTTCGACCTCTTCGCCGGTGATCGGCAGATCTCGTAGCGAAACAGCGGTCACATCGTCTTTTCTCAGTTCTCGACTCAGGGCCGCCAGGTCCTTTGTTTGCGTCACCAGGTTATCCTCGGCATTGAGTAAGGTCTCCAAGCGAGCGGCAATCCGGGCCTGGCTTTGGTGGGTAAGCGAAGAATTGTCGATTCTTGAAAGATGTTGCTCAGTTCTCTGCAATTCTCTGAGACTGGGATCGTAGTCATCGAGAACCTTTTCAAGCTCACTCACAAAAGCTTTGTATTTATCCAAGACAAGATCCCGGCTTTTATTCTCCTTTTTTAGTTCCTGAAGTTGCTCATTGAGCTCTTTGTGCTGTCTTGCCGCTGCTTTTTTCGAAGTCAACTTGTTGGTGATTAATTCAGGATCCAGATTCCCTCTGTCGTCAAGAGAAGCATCGCCCACCCTTTGGTACAACTTATCATTGATCTGATCTCGCCATTGGAGAAGTTCAATATAGGCTTCTTCCCTTCTACCATACAGACTCGCAGGGGTGACCATGGACCGAAAGCCCGCTAAAGCCGGCTTTTCGCCTTCCTCTTCACCCAGGCCCTCCGGAAGGAAGAGGCCGTGAAGAATCTCTTTTTTCAGCGATTTACTATCGATGTTGATAAGCGGCCACATTCCGGTAATTTTTCCCAATTCATCGATGACGCCGGCTACATTCTGTTCTTTCCTCAGGTATCGATCAATATTTGTCTGGTGGTCGTACAACCGAACGGCAAAATAGATATAGATCAGAAAAACACTCATCAATACGGCAGCGCCATAGACCCACGCGAATCTAAGGGTAGACCGGAGCCTTTGCGGCGGCAGTTTGTGCCTTCTGCGCAGGCTGTCGTATTTGGACATCTGCAGATACAGTCGTAGATTGGTTTCGTTGAAGGCGCCGTAGTTTTCAATCACCTTTGCGATCAGGGCGTTGTCCTTGGCGATTTGGTCCAACACGGGTTGACTGGAAACGTGATCCAATCGAACGTCCGCACCGGTAAAAAAAGTCCCGTGCTTGCCCTTTCGCTCTTGGAGCCACCCGAGTTGGGCCAGGCGCCGGGCAGCGTCTTCCAAACCCGGGAAGATCTTTTTCATCATTTGGGGGTCGATGGGCGCACCATGGGCTTTGAAAAGCGCCTTCAAGGCTATTTGGGATAAGATCCCCTTTTCCTGAACCACCATCAAGACCAGTTTTTCCGGGGCGTTGAAGGTACATTTCGCTAAATCCACCACCTTGCTTCCCTTTGATTGCAGGACCTCGTTCAACAAGCGGTTGGTCATGGGTCCGACAACCGGGAAACCGGAAACCTGCTGCATCACTTTCCGCAAGAGCATGGTTTTTGGGTTCATGACAAGAAATCGCGACGGGTTTGCCGGGAGGAAGCCCTTGAGCAGGTTGTTGGGGTTGAGCCATTTGGATGGATCAACAACGTTGCGGAGCAACTGGTTGGCCAGCATTTCCGGGCTTTTGTTGATGCTCATGATGCTTCTCCTTCGCGGATATGGTCAAAGTCGATGTCTCTGTCCTTCAACTGTGCTTCTTTGGCCAACAGGCGTCGGCCGGGTCGATAAACCAATTCGAAGTACAGGATTTTGACCAGCCCGTAGGTCAGGAGAAATCCTCCCGACAACGGCAGAATCAAATACCATTTGCACGCGGCCAACACCGAAAGTTCATTGGCGTCCAACACCATCCTGATGAGGAGCCAGGCGATCGCCAGGAGCCCGTGGTAGAGCACGCACGCTCTAAGAAAGCCGATCTTTTTCCGTTTCATCCCGGTCTCCTTGCGCGAGGAAGGCGACGCGTTCCTCGCCACGGTCGCCTTCAATGCGTAGCCGGCCTTTTTCCCCGAGATCGGTCCAAACCTTGCGGATTTGGCGAACGGTCAAGCCCGACCCGGCTGCAAGTGTTGTTTTGGTGAAGGGTTGACCGGGCTGGGTCTCCAAGAAGGTCAACACTTTGGCGGTCACCTGCTCACGGTTCAGCCGCGGCACTTTGGTCAGCGTGGGTTGGTTGACCGTGGCGATCACCTGGTTGCCTGTTTTCTTGATGGTGACCGTCATGTTTTTGAGACGGGCCATGTAGGCAAGCTTGCGCCGCGCTTGGGACGGTTTGTCATCGGCCTCCAAGGTGATGACGATTTTCTGGTTGGGGTCCGCCTTGAGTTGATCGAAGAACGCATTGAGTTGGGTTGCTTCGTCCTCGGTCAGCGGGCTGTCGATCAGTGGTTTGAGTTCCATTTTCATGGTCTGTACATCCTCCGAGTACCGGCGTTGACAAGAAGTTAGTTCACGGAAAAATGACAGTCAAAATAGAAATAATTTGTCCCATTACCTTTCTCTGAGGACAAAATCCGGCCTGTTCTGGATGAAATTCCCAGGGAACCTGATCCCAGGGGTTTAGGAAGCGTGGCGTGCACCCAAATATCGGAAAAAAAATTTCTTTCCAACCCATTATTTCAAAGTTCAAGCAAACTTTTTTTCCCGTGGTTGGAAAGGCTGTTGCCGACTAACCTGACCATTTGGAGCGGATAGGGCATTTGCGCCTCAAAAACTTTCCAATTCTTTCCAACCTTTCCACTGAATTGTTGGAAAGGTCCGGGGCATCCTTTCCTCAACTTAAATGGGAAAAAATTCGGCGAATGGAGTCAAGGGATGGTCATCACGACATCATTAAATTGCCCATCGGTACGCCCCATTTTTCTACCATCATCGGTTAGGCATGGTGGATCGGTCTTTGAATGGATTTGCCGGTCTTGAACCCGCACCTTATTTGTGGAACCCGAGCTTTTTTGTCTGGATATGACCCGAAAAAAAATGGGGCCGAAGGATCGGCCCCAATGTTTGGGTTTAACGCGGGTTGTCGGGCGGCGGCGGTGGCGGCGGCAGTTCGATGCCGCTACCGCCAAGAATCATTGCCGTCTGCCGGCGCGTAAGTTTGGTTGTCATGATGATCTCCTGAATGAGTTTGTGTGAAGCGGTATACCTTGCGCATCCATAAATCGGGGTGGGTCGCCAGGTATTTCTCGATCGTCGCCTCAGCAGGCGAGTTGGTTTTCCCTCCGAGTCGATCGATGAGTGCACGATTCATCATGGCATAGATGTAGGTGGATTGATCCCCTGTATTGATCAGGATTTCCTGGGCTCGGTGATTGAGCATCTCCGCGGCATGAAGATCGCCCAGGAGGATGGAAGCCAGGGCGCTGTCAATCAACGCCATGGGTAAGGCATCGTTATTGCCGTCTTCGGTAAACCGGGCCATGGCTTCTTGGGTATCGTGGAGCGCTTCGGCGTATTGGTGCTGAAACAGGTGGCAATTGCCGCGTAACAGGTACCAATAGCCGTCCCGAATCTCGATCCGTTCCAGGATGTCTATCGCTTCTCGCTCTTTACCGAGAAACAAGCCGGCCTTGGCCGCGCCCAGGTTCGCCCGGGTGATCCGCTCCTTTTCCGAAACATCGTAGAGTCGTAGCGAGAGTTGAAAGGTCACCCGGGCCTCTTCAAAGCGGCCGGTCTTGCAAAAGATTTCCCCCAGCAGGTAGAGCGTATCGCCCCGAAGGTAGGGCGGGATGTTCATGCCCAGAAGCCGGCCGGCCTTGGCCTCGGCCGCTTCAACCTCTCCGGCCCGGTTTTCGATAAAAGCTTTCTGGTACAACGCAAAGGGATCTTCCGCGTTGTCCGATTGTATGGCGCGTCTCGCATCCCCGACGCCTCGGTTTTTCAGGATCTGCCAGATACCGAACGGGCGCCCGGCGGTGAGCAGCAACCCGAAAAGCAACACCCCAAGAAAAAGCCGTCTGAGGAACCTGGTCCTTCTTTTGGCCCGCGGTGAGGCCGCGGGGGTCGGATCATGAACCAGGATCGGCAGGTTCCGGTCAGCCTGAAAGCAGGGATGATTCGGGTTCTTGAGGACCTCCCTCGGTTCGAATCCATCCTGGATGATTTGACCCATGAAGAGATTGCGCTCGGTCATTTGATCTTGGATATCCCGGCCGCGATAGACCCGGGCGGGTCGGCCCCGGGTCGTGATGACATCCACGGGTTGAATCGCGTTTTCCCGGATGAAATTGTTCAGCCGGGTCTCCAAAACTTTGAAGTTGGGATTGGACCGGCCCTCAGCGCAGGTGAATGCCACCATCTGGGGGACGGTGTATCGGGTTCCAGGTGACAGGCGGCAGATCAGGCATGCCGTCTCGGGATGCATGCCCGCGCCGGATTCAGCGAAAAACGTCACTAATTCGGCATGGTTTAAATCATGATATCGCTTCACTACATCACATCCTCAATGAAAATCCCGGCGTGGGAACGCAAAGGAAACAACGGCGCACCAACATGGTTATGAAGCGTTCCAGATCCGCGCTTCAGTCCGTTCCAATATCGGGTAACCGGCATTCACTGAGAGCGCAACCCGGGGCTCATTCCTCGCCGTTGTTTTTGTGCTGATGTCCTCCTAGGACTCCGGCTTCAAGGCCGGGCTTTGCTCCGGGGGTGTTTGCTTTCGATCACATTGCTTTGCCGGGTTGGTCCGGTTTACTTTTGATCTTTGGTTCGGTTTTGTACGGTTTGTAACGCTTTGCGAGCATGCCTTCGGTCTTTAAGCGATGACTTGTTCCCGGGGGATTGTTTGTCCGGTGCGAAAAGACACGGCCCTCGACGGTAAGCGAGCTTTTTCAGGACCTCCCTGCCTTTGGTTCCTTCTTGCTGCAATCATGCCGGGATCTGTCCAGGCTACTACATAACGATCCCTGTTCTTGATTCCGAAAAAAATGTTTTGTAGATACGATATTTTGTATCTGTTTCTGATTTGTATATTGCTATCATGGTTGGTCATGTACCCATTTTTGAAAATAGAAATAGCTTCATCGCCTGTCATAGGACCTACTTATATTTGAAGAACAACCTCATGCAACTACATGGTTCTCTCTCTGATTTCAAAAACTACTTTCAAAATAGTAATGACCTTGTATCGGATTTAAAAAATGAGAAGCCGGCCTGGTATGATCCACTGATTGATCTCGAATGCTTCCTCGATGCGTGTTCTCATGGACACTCATCACGTTTGCTGTGTGTTGTAATCCGTTGCTAAACATTTGTTTATTCGAAGAGCCGTGTTTTATCCCGTGGCGATGCTCTCATGTGTGAGATTAACTCAGTTGACATTGGCATCAATGATGCTTATTATTCGACAGCTCTCACTTGCGCCTCGTTTGCGGGGCGAGTTTTGTCCGTGGAGGTTCCCTGTGCCGCGTATCATGTATTTGCAGAGTGATCGGAATCGATCCAATTTCATCAGCATCGCTGCCCGGGCCGGGCGGAATGATCTGGATGCCGGGAAGGGATACATTCCGCCGGCGGTTGCCGATCAGTTGGCCGGTGTCCGGCGGGGCTTCAAGTCGACACTGAGGGTTTACTACGACGCCAGGGCCGATCTGGCCGGGATTGTGGAGACACACGCCAAGGCGATCGATACCTTGCGCGCTTGTGTACGCCACCTGTGGAAGGACCTGCGCTTTCAGTACCGGATGGGACACATCGGCTTTGAAACACTGGCATTGATGGAACTTCCGATCAAAGGCATGCCCGGTTTCACGCGCTACGACGACTGGCTAATGGCCGGGGCGCGCATGGAGCACCACCTGCGCAACCAGAGCGCCGAACACCCGGAACTGGTCACCAGTCCCTCCCTGGCCCAATTGTCGGCGTACCGCGTCGCGGCCGATGATGCGGCCGAACGGCTCAGTCAAGCCAAAGCCCGGGTAATGGACGCCCGCGACGACCTCGATGTGCAAAGAGACGAGGTGGACCGTCTACACGGCTACCTGGCCAAGTTACTGCGCGCCGCCATGCACGGAACCCCCAACCCCGCCCTGCGCGACGAGATGCGCCGCTACGGCTATAGCTTCCGACCCACCAAAACCGAGGCGGCGTCGCAACCGGCTCAAGCTGAACAACCCGAGGAAACTACCGTCGAAAACGAACTCACGGCGGATGCGGAGTCGGGCCGACCTCGAATATGGACCAGACCGCGACGGACCGACCCAGGCGGCATTCAAAGCAACCACGAGGCGACACGGTTCATCGAGCCCGCGTCCCAATCGCCGCCCCCCGAGGGCTGAATGGACTCAGACCGACAGGATGCCTTCTGCTGCCCCGGTCTCACCTCGCCTATGCCCGGCATTTTTCAATGACCCTGCCCGAACTTTGAGAAGTTCCCTACAAATACGGTCGCAGCTACTTCCGGCTTCACACGCCGGGCAGTGACTACGATGCCGTCAGCACCTTACGGCTGAGCCGTTTCGAATGCATCCTGGCCAATGAGGTGTTCCAGAGCATCATGGATCTGGATGCCGAGGACCAGGATTTAAGGATCTGGCTGGAACTGGCGGACGGCGCCGCGGACCTCTGGTGGCCTCCCTGGCCGTGGTCTTCATCATCAAAGGCGTTCAACTCTACTTCAAGGACGGCGACCCCCGCGAGTTGATCTACCTGGCCCTGATCCGCATCGGCTGGGCCGTCTTCCTGCTGGAATCCTATGACGCGCTGTTCAACAGTGCGCTGTGGGCGGGGTTTACCGGGGAAGTGGCGCCCATTTTCGGCAATATCCAACTGCTCAGCATCATCTACAAAATCCTTTTGGCGAGCCTGGGCACCCTGAGCGTCGGCAGTATCCTTACCGGCGGCGCCATTCAACTCGTGGCCATTCCCATTTTCCTGATCATCTTACCGGCCTATGCCGGGCTGCTGCTGGGCGGCCTGAACGCCGTGCTGACCGCCTCGGTGTACCTGGTCAGCGGCAAGCTCTTCATTTGCCTGGTGCTTTTCGATGAAACGCAGGGCAGGTTCTTCGGCCGGCTCAAAGGCTTCATCGGGGCCTTGCCGGGCATTGCCGGCTGGTACTTCGTGATGGGCGCCCTGATCAACTTCGACTATTGGCATATCGTCGAGGGTCACCGGCGGACCTGTTCATGCTCTTCGCGGATTCGAAAGGGCTGCCGACGTTGCCGTTCATGCTCTTCGCGGCGAGGGGAAGGGGGCGTGCGGGGGTGTCGGCCTTTTCAAGCCTGAGTCAAGACTTCAAGGCCGCCAGCTTGTCCAAGTATTCCTGTTTTTTCTCGTGCATACCCAGCTTTTCATAGGTTCTGGCCAGAGCGCGCAACGCTCGGGTGTCTAAAGGCTTCAGCTTGTGGGCTTTTAGAAATTCGTGGAGGGCGTCCTCATAGACCTCCCGCCGGCTCGAGATTCTGCCAACCTCAAAAAGGGCATTGCCGCCATCCATCGATGCCTCGAACAGATCGTCGTAATGACCTTGGGTGCGGGCTTTATCACGAACCGCACTACGATCATGATGAAAGACCGGCTTCTCATCCGGATGCCTGAATTGGTCGATCTCTTCTCTTAAAATCAGCACCTGATGGAGGGCCGCGCCCCCGAGGATCAAGAACAGGGTTGCCACCAAAGCAAGCATCCCGTTGGAAATGCGTTGGGGACGGCGCCACCAGGCCATATGATGGTAGGTGGAGAAATCATCCGCCAGTTTGGCCTGGGGCATGGTCGCGGCGAAGGATGAAAATTCCACCGGCAGCTGGACCCGCGGCATGGGGGGCAGTTCCTCGCGGAATGTCTCACCCGATTGCAAGAGCCCGCGCTTCACCTCATTCAACTCTTTCTCGAAACGAGCCAAAAAGGCAGTGCCCTCCGCGTCGAGCCGCGCCGCTTCCCTTTCACGCAGTTCATGGGGAGTCCAGTTCTCCAGTAGGATTTCCAGTTCGCCCGTTGTCAGCACATCATTCGAGTTCATACCACCCCCCTCCTGGCCAGGTGATCCCTGATTTTCTTTACCGCGAGATAGATTATTTTCTTGGCTCTGCCGGTGGAGATATCCATAAAAGCGGCCACCTCGGGAACGGTGCAGCCCGAACAATAATGTAAAATCAGGGCCTGCCGTTCATGACATTCGCATCGAGCCAGCAGCCGATCACTATCCACCCTCGCCGCCGCAAAGGTGGGAGGGCCAGGGTCGGTCAAATCCATATCATCATCATACCCGGGTAGGGATTGCGTGAGCCGGCGCTTGCGGAAGAAGTCGGCAATGGCGCGGGCGGCAATGGTGTGGGTCAGTGCCGGGACATGGGTCACGACGTCGCGAGCAAGGGCTTTGGCCACGGCCAGACTGACGTCCTGAAAAACATCTTCGGCATCTTCCCGGGGCACCTTGCGGCAGATCATCGACCAGATGGGTTTGCCGATTTCGGCGAACAGGGTTTCGAAGGCGGAATGGTCGTTATGTTCACGGAAACGTTCCGCCAGTTTCAACATGTGTTGGGTTTCCATGGGGCCTCTTGCCCCTTGCCGGGTAGCTGTTGATCACGCTTACGAATACTTTGCCAATTCTAGCACGTGGATTCCTGACGCCGCATACCCAGAAAGCGACGTCGTACGGCATCCCAGCTGGAAAAGCAGCGTGTCCGGCCCGGCAAAAATAGAAAAAGTTTGAGCCATGCCGTTTCTGGAATTTCATTTAACTGAATAGAAGCGGCTGTCGGTGCTGAAAAGCTCGAAAGCCTTTTGTTTACTTATTCAAATAGCCGTGCGCTCTTATATCACCGGCTTGCGTAAACATGGTGGCCGTGATTGGATCGTTCCATTCTAAATACTATATCGACTGAGAAAAAAAGGAGATCCCGATGATTGCTCACCGCTCCGTTTTGACCCTTCTCTTTGTTGCTTCAACCCTTCTTGTCTTTAGCCAGGACCCACCCCTTAAAAGTTTTTTGGAAATCGGTCCGGTCTCAGGCTTGACAACCCGGTGGCATCGCGCCCCCAAACACATGGCGGTACCGCTCGGCACCACCCTGCAACTGAAGGCCGTGGATCACCATGGCGCCTCTGTTCTTTGGCAAGGCGCCGATAGAGTGCCTTCCAATGACCGCTGGCGCGCCCGCGCCGAACGCCGTTTCGATACACCGGGCAGCTTCACCCTTTCGGTGGCCTATCGTTACCAAGACGGCAGCTTCACCCGAGAGACCTGGATGATCGAGGTGGTGGACATCGAGCCCGGAGACATCGAGGTGACGCCGATCCGCCTGGGCGTGGCTGCCGTTGCCTTGGACGAGGAAAACCTCAACGCGAGTACCTATGCCTACTACAAAGGGGAGTCCATCGCCGCGATAGCCCAGCCTCAGCCAGGCAGGTTTTGCACTTCTACCAACCGGCAGGTGACCCTGGAGGTAGATGTGACCCCCGCGATCTTTGCACCCATGGTGGAGTGGCGTTATTCCAACGGTCACAAACAACTCGGCCGGCAGCAAGCCAGAACCTTTGGTAAAGGCACTTACCACATCGAGGCCGGGCCCCAAAACCGGGCCGTGGACCTGGATGTCTATTCGGTGATCATCACAAGCCATGTCAGTAACAGCGATACCCTTCCGGAAGGCGAGGAAGTCACCCTGGCCGCTCGCACCGACCCTCCCGGTTTCGAACATGAAATCACCTGGCTGGCCAGTTCAAAATACGGTCATTGCGAGCCGGTGATGGGCCGGGGCAAGACGTTTACCGTGCGCTTTGACCAAACATTCGGGCCCCATCCCGAAGGTGGCGGTTCCTTTCAATGGCTGGGGGTAAAGGCCGACAACACCATCTTCAACCAGGATCGGAAAACCACTGAGGTTTGTTTCAGCTCCAGCGCGAACTTCCAAGTCAGTTTGGATATAAACGATACGGATTGCGCCGACTTTCCCGAAATGAAGATGACCTCCGTCGGTTTGGACCCGGTTGCTGTCAGGCTGACCGAGGGTCCTTACAGCGCCGGCGATGTGATTGAAACCGAAATCACGCAACTGGAACTAACCTGCTTCGATCCGGAATTTGGGACGCTGCTCATCCGCGAACGCGGTGATCGTGCTTCCACGGGTACGGTAACGAACCTGGTGGTCGATGAAGCCGGCAACTTCGTTTCAGGAGACAGCAGCTTCGATGTTTACGTTGAAGTCCTGTTTACCGACACCGGACTGCGCCTGGATACCGGCGATGTTCCCGCCCGGCTTTCGGCGGATGGAATCACCGCACTTCCCCCACTGGGACAAGCTTTCGTGTCATCCGGCGAGCCGGTTCCGCTTTATGAGGCCGGTACCTCGAACCAGGTCGGCAGTATCTTTCCCAATACCCACTTGCCCGAGGAAGAGGTGCAATGTACCTCGCCGGACAAGGACTTCGATTGGTTTGCCTCAACCGGCCAGATACACGTTGAACTCATCGATGAGGAAGGGGAGAACATCGTGATCGAACTGGATCTCAGTTCCGAGGGCTTGGACCCGTCCGGGGTTGAATTAGACAGGGGGCCCTATCGCGAGGGTGTGGATATTGCCACCGAATTAGTTCGTTTGGAGCTAAAGGGCTCATCGCCGTTGTTGGGCGATGTCTATGTCCGCAGACGTGCCGATCGACGTTCCATCGGCAAGATTACCGATGTTCAGGTCAACCCCGAAGACGGCAGTTTCGTGTCGGGTCTCAGCTCTTTCGATGTCTTCGCCGAGGTGGAAATACCGGATATGGGCTTGTTGCTGCATACCGGTAAGAACCCAATTCCATTAGGGCCTGTTCCCATCGCAGAACTACCGCCGGTGAAAGAAGATTATGAGTCGCCGATGCGCATCATCCGTATACCGCTTTACGACAGCAAAACAGGGATCTTGGTGGGTTGGCTGATCTATCATCTGCACCACCCCACGCAGATAGTGCCGGTCCCCTCGGGATGTGGCGTTCCCTGCTACCTGCCGCCGGTGGCCGATAAGGCGATCTTCAGGCTTACCTGCATTAACGGCAGTCCCGCCGATGTCACCGCCACCGGGCTCAAACCGGGTGATCTCCGCTATAAATCCAGTTGTGTCGATATCTGTCCTGACCAATACGAGACAACACTGCAAGGTGAGGACGGCACCATTTGCACCAGATGGGAATTCGTTGAAGTTCGTGTGCCTGTAGAAGAGGAGATTCCTGGAAAGGTGGAACCCTGTTTCTGTGGGGGCACGGCGCAGGATGATCCTTCCACGGAAACCGCCAATATCATCTTCAACATGGATCATGTCAGTGACTTCGAATTGATCGGCGAATGGGTTTGGGTGGAATATGAAGAGGGCATGTTGGCTTTCCCAGTCAATGCCGGTCCCAATCAGGTGACGGTAAGCACGGTCGAGGGCGATGATATTGTCGCGGAAGTGAGGGGTGAAGCCTATGTCTATCTAAACGATCAGTTTTTGGATATCAATGATGCCGACGCCGAGCCGGTAAAGGATGAGGAGGAGGTCCCCGTCCTAAATGATGATGAATTTTATCGGAAATACAATATGACTAATGTCGTCTGGCTCCAGCCCGGAGGATGTAACAAAAGAACCAAGAGCGGTGGTAAGTGCGTTAAGGATAAAAAAAAGGAGGACTGTACACTTAGCGTTAAACCTCTTGGCGAACCAAAAATAACCCACAAAGCGGACTGTCCAAAGGAATCCGATAAGAAGACCGGCTCCTGGAAAGTCAACAAGACCTTTCTCGAAGTCTTTAAGATGCCTACGCCATAATGGGCCCGACGTCTTCAGGCGGACTGCATCAAGACCACGCAACCGCGTGATACAGACCAACCGCCTGAAGACAAGGGTGCTTAATCCCAAGGCCCGATGAGTTGGAAAGCCGCCCAGTAGTAGGGATGCGAGACGTCCCGCTCAACGGTTTTCCGGCGCAGGCCGAAAAAGGACGGCTTCTCTGATAGCAAGGGTTGCCGGATCAAGTCAATCTGGGCGAGGCGCAGGGCATCCACCTTCGCCTCGCCCTTCTCCAGGTAGTGATAAAAACGAGCCATCAATGCCCCGGTGGATTGGTCTTCCACATTCCAATAAGAGGCGATGATGGTGCGGGCTCCCGCGAATTGGAACGCACGGGTCAGACCGTTCAGGCCCTCGGTACCCTCTATCTTCCCCAAGCCTGTTTCACAGGCAGATAAGACGAGCAGGTCCGCGTCTATACGCATGTCGCTAAAAACCTCCCAGGCTTGGAGGATTCCGTTTTCATCGCCCACCCCAAACGATTCGGGGATGGAAAACGCCAATGCGGATTCCAGTGGAAAGCGGTCATCGACCCAACCGTGGCAGGCCAGGTGAATGATACCCGGGCCCTTTCCCAGCGCCTTGACATTTTTCTCGTCGGCCTCTGCTTGCAGGTATAGCCGGGTTTGCTCGGGAAAGGCGCGAGCGATGGCCTGTACCTCTTGTGCCGTGTGGGGTAGGCGTTGCAGATGGTCCAACCCACCGCGCGACCTACTTTGAGTGATCCCTGCTTCATCTTGGGAAGGTTTGGGGTAGAGGGGATCGCCAAAGGCGGCAATGCCGCGACCGGCTTTGATCTTGCGCTGTTTCAGCTCCGCGTAGATGGTAGCCGAGACGACCGTCGCCATGGGTCGCCACTCTACCAGGTAGCGGGTGACGACGCCTGTTTTCACCAGCAGAAGGTTAAACGGCAGCTTTTGCAGGGGACCGTCCGGGATGATCAGGAGCCGCTTGCCCGCTGCGATTTCTTTCCTAGCGGGACCTAATCCGAAAAGCCATTAAGGATGATCTGTTACACTTGTGGCACTGATTCAAAGTGCTTAGAATCTTTGTTCCGACGAAAATATTGTATCATTTGTCAACAGTTGTGGCAATTTAGGCGGCTCACCGGTCTCATGG
>JASJCB010000264.1 GCA_030066195.1 Acidobacteriota bacterium | reverse complement strand
GAATGACGAAAGTCCGTGCCGTAATCGTTGGGTCTGTCGGGAAAAGAGGGGCGGTCTCTCGACCGCCCTTAACTTCGCCAGGAGAATGACGAAAGTCCGTGCCGTAATCTGTGTGCCTTTCAGGGGATTGGGAGATCACTCCCAGGTAAAGGTGGTCAATCCCTTAAGTTCTCTCACGAAGATCTGGTTGCCGGCGACTGCGAGGTGTGCCCAGGTCGAACTGTTGCTGACCTCACGACGGTCCAAGATCTCGAATTTTGCGGGGTTGGCCTTTAGGAGTATCAGTTCTCCAGCCTCATCCAGTGCCATGATGCGATCGTTCTGGTAAACCATGCTCCAGTAGCCACCGAAGCTTTCACCGCTACGCCAGGTCTCTTCGCCTGTATCCATATTCAGGCAACTGATACGGTTATTTTGCAGATGCATGTAAGCGTGTCTGTCAATAACAACCGGAGTGGACATGTAAGCGGGGCCCTTCTGCTCCCATCTCACGGTCAACCCGTCCTTTTGCTCTTGGAGTGCGAAGAGTTGCGAATTATGCTTATAGGTGGAGGTGAAGATTTGTTCTTGGTAAATGACAGGGGTCACGATGTTCATGCCGCGGAAGGAAGGTATGTACTGCTTCCACAAGACCGTACCGTCATCAATATTCACACCGGCAAGATCTGTTCTGGTCTGGACAACCAGATAGGGTTTTCCGTTTGCGGTTGCAATTACCGGAGAAGAGAAAGCTCCGCCCATCATGCCGCCACCGTCTTTCAAGGTCTTCCATACAGTTTCACCGGTTTTTTTGTCCAGCTTCACGAAGGCGCCGCCTGCCTGCACATACACGTGGTCTTTATAAACCAACGGCGAACAAACGAAGCCGAAAGTTGGATGCTGTCCGCCCCATTCCTGCGGAAAATCGCGTTTCCAGAGGATTTTGCCGCTATCAGCATCGAGACACACCAAAACGTCTTCAATTCCGGCCACATAGAGACGACCGTCATCATAGGCCGGCGTAGCACGAATCCAAGAGCCGTTTCGCTTGGCGAAAAAGGGTACTGAAATGGCACCGGCCCAACTTGTCTCCCAAATTTGCTCACCGGTTTTGCGATCCAGGGCCGTGATGATCTCGGTTTTCTTATCTCTGGTACCGGTCACGAAAACCCTGTCTTCGATGACGATGGGGCCGGAGTAGCTCTCATCGAGGGAAACGTGCCACTGACGCTTCAAAACTTCGGAGGAAAGAGACTCGGGCCAGGGGTGAGATCCGGATCGACCGTCTCGCTGGGGGCCCCGCCACTGGGTCCAGCGGTCTGCTTTGACCACGGGGGTGTCTTCATCCGCGGCCAGGAATGCGAAGGAAGACGTGGTGGTTGCAATTAAAAACAGTGTTCCGAAGAAGCGTGTCGCGTTCATATCTACCCCTAGCACGAGTCTTAAAGGAAGTAACTCCGTGCTGACAATGCCTAATATAGACCCTGGACAATAGTTTGACAAGTGTTTTTTGAATTTTTTGTGAGATTGTTTGAGCACCCGTGTTTGCTGGTAGTCTCAATGGTCAGAGTGTGACGGGCGGTCATATGAATCCTGGACAAAACATGGTACCTGTAAATGCTAGGCAGACTGGACTTGCGCCTTGTCCAACCATGGTGTCCAACCCTTGTCCAAGGTTTATTTGTGGGCGATGACGATAAAAGAGAAACGTCCGGCGATTCCCTTGACAGCTGGGACAGGCAATCCAAAAAGGATTGCCTTTTACCTTTTCAACTTGAAGAAGTCGGTGCAGAACCGGTCAATCGGCCTTGGACAGGGCGAACAAGTGTTGCGCGGTGCGCAGGTACAGGGTGCCGTCCGAAATCGCCGGAGTGGTCATGATGACCTCGCCCATGTCTATCAGAGCCAATTCCTTGTACTGTCTTCCCGCTTGGATCACATAAACCTGGCCTTCTTCCGTGGTGAAGTACAGGCGCCCGTCAGAGGCTACCGGTGATCCCGTCATGGTGCCGCCCGCGCTGAAGCGCTTCTTGTAGACCAACTCGCCGGTTTTAGCGTCGTAGGCTACCAGTCGAGCGCGGTGATGACCTATATAATAGATGCCCTCATAAATAATCGGGCTGGGCATGTAGGAACCGCCGTGTTCGTGCCGCCAGGCGAATTGCTTCACGTTGACCGCGGGGGAGATATCGCCGCGTCCCCCCGGTTTGAACGCGTAGATGGGCCGCGCGGGCGGGTAACCCGCGGTCACGTAGATCAAGTCGTCGTGCACCAGGGGGGTGGGAATGATGACTTCCGAGTTGGGACCCAGTGTCCACAGTTCCTTACCGGTTTTGGGATGGTAACCGCGAATGGTGGTGCCGTTGGTAATCAACTCATCGCCTGAAGGACCGCGGTAGATATTGGGCGTGGACCAGGTGGGGATTTCCTCGCGTGGCGTTTTCCAGACTTGTTTGCCGGAGGCCAGGTCCCATGCGGCAATATAAGGGTCTTCTTGGATATCTACCTGGAGAATGACCAGGTTGTCGTAGATGACGGGCGAACTGGAAAAACCCCACGAGTAACTTTTATCATAGAACCAACCGCTGTCCAGGCCCCCCAGATCCTTGTGCCAGAGTACCTTGCCGTCCATGTCATAGCAAAACATACCGGCGGTGGGGAAAACGGCGACCAGGTGTTTGCCGTCGGTGACCGGGGTGGCGTTGGCCTGGGTGGCTTTCAGGTGCCGCTGAGTTTCGGGTATCGCCTTACCGGCCTGGTGCTCCCACAGGATCTTGCCGGTTCGGGTATCCAGGCAGTAGGTCTTCCAGGTGTGTTCCGAATCGTCCTTTACCATTGCGTAGGAGCCGGTGCCACCCGTGGTCAGGTCATGATTGCCGGTGCCGCTGACTGCCGTGGTCAGGTAGACGCGCTCGCCCCAGACTACCGGCGAGCTATGGCCCAGACCTGGGATCGCCGTCTTCCAGCGAATGTTTTTTCCTGTTTTGACATCCCACTCGGTCGGAATGTTCTGGCCGTCGCCGTTACCGCTTGCAGCGGGTCCGCGAAATCCGGCCCAGTTCAACGCGGGTTTCCGAGGATAGGTTTTTTTGCCGACGGCGACTGTCGGTGTGTCCGGGGTTTCGGTAATGCTCACCACGCCGGGCTCGTCTGCTCGGGTGTAGTTGGTGCGTTGCATGGCGTTGTCCAAGGTAATGCCTTCAATGGAATCGCCGCGACCGTAGATTTCCACCACCTTGCCGTGGTCATCCTTCACACGCAGGGCGCGCTCCCTGACCGCTTCCAGGGCAAAGGTTTTGTCTTGCCAACGGAGGTGCAGGTTGCCGTCCTTGCGTATCAACTCGGCTTCCTCACCGCTTTCGGTGCGATAGAGGCCCGCGTAGGAACTCGCCAATTTTTCGGGTAGTTCGATTGCCGGGTCGTCGGGCCTGGTCTTTGCCTTTTTGATCAGGGCTTGGATCTCGGGTCGATGATCCAATGAGGTAGCCAGGTTCTTGATCAGGGTTTCCTGCTGGGGCCCTTGCGCCAAAACGGCCTTCACCACGCCCTTGTAGCCCTGGAAGGCGCCTACGATCAGGGCCAGTTCGTGAGACATCTTGCCGTGGGGAATCAGCATCTCGGCAATTTCCGGTTTGCCGGTGCTTACCGCCCAACCCAGGGGCGTCATATGATAGAAACGATCTTCCACATCGGGCTTGGCGCCGCGCTCCAGCAAGTAACGCACAATCTCCTTGTGACCCTTCTCGGCGGCAAAGGTCAACGCGGTAGCCTGGTAAGGGGTTCGCGTGTTGACATCGACGCCAGAGGCGACCAACTGCCGGATGCGATCCAGATCGCCGGAGCGGGCGGCCTCGAAGATATCCTTATCGGAAGCGGCGGCCGAACACAGGCCGAGCACAAGAAGCGGCAACAGATTGAACCAGTTCATATCATTCTCCATTCAATATCGGGGATCCTGGAATATACACGAGTCGATTTCGGCTGGGTTCAACCGGAAGTTACCTGCCGGTTTGATACTGGATGCCCTTTTCGGCTTCCCGGCGATAGTGTCCCCGGATGATGTCCATGGCCGGTTGGTTTTGCGGCGAGAAAGTCTCAAACGTCACCCCGGCGCTTTGAGGTCCGTTGAACTGAGGGAACCATTTCCAGATGTAGGCGCCCTTGAACCAGGGTTTGTCCCAAAAAACGTCGAACATGGCGCGAAAGGCGTCGGCCTGGGCCTCGGGATCCAGCCCTTCCGAGGGCGGCAGGCGCTCATAGGTGCCGTCTGCCTTCTTTTTGGGGCGAACGCGCTTGGGCCAGACCCAGGGTTCGATTGCATTGTCGGCAGTGTTCCGGTAACCGACCTCGGTGAATACCACCGGCTTGCCGGTCTGCCGCTGAAGCGCCTCGATGTCGGCAAGATGCGGTTGCCAACCGGCGATCATCTCGCGGACAGTGGGCTTGTCTTTTTTGACCAGGGGGAAATAAGCCTGAATACCGATGTAATCCATCTGGTCCCAAAAGGGGACCTCGGTGTATTCCTTATACCAGTTGGCCGCGTAGGTCAGTTCACCGTCGTAAACGGAGCGGATCTCGGCGATCAGGGCGCGCCATTCCTTTTCCCGGACCACCGTGCGCCGTAACTCCGTACCGATGCACAAGGCCTCGATCTCCAATTCAGCGGCCAGTCTTGCGTAGTGCATGATGAAGGTACGGTAGTTTTCGAACCACAAGGCCCAGCTCTTCTCGTCGGCCATCTCGATATCGCTACGCCACTTGCCGTCTCGGCTGTGCATCCAGATATGCGGTTTCAAAAGGGTTTTGACGCCGAACTTTCGGGCTTGTTCCGTGGTTACGCGCAAACCCTCGTCGCGCTCACCCCACCAACCGGTGTTGGTGTTCAGGCGCAGATTGGGATCGTTCCATTGGGATTGCCAGCCGAAGGGGGTTTGCACGATCCAGTTGACGTGGTTTTCGTTCAGGCTCTTGAAATAGACATCATCGGCGGTGACGTGGCGACTACCTACCCAACTGACCCCGCGATGACGCTCACCGACATCCATAGTCGGCGGCTTGTTCACGCCCACGAACAGAAACAAAGCACCCACGAAAATCAAGATAGTCAGATAGCGCATGGAAACCCTCCCACCTTATTATACGAGGCTCGGCCCGATTTATTACGTTAAAGACGGAGTCCGGGAGCATCGCCGAAGGTGGAAGGCAGTCCGACGGTCCTGATCGAGGATGCCGGGCATTCGATTACCGAAGGACGAAGTCTATCTTCAGGGCCATGCGCACATCCACCGGTTTTTCCTCGATTTTACCCGGTTCAAACTCCCACTGCCGCAAAGCCAGGATCGCATTGGCCTCGAAACCCAATTGCCAACCGCCCAGATCTTTCAGCACCCTGATATTGCGAACCACACCGTCTTTGCCCAGGACAGCTTCGAGAACGACACTGCCGCTCAACCGGTTACTGACCGCGTCCCGCGGGTACCTGGGAGTAACCCTACTGGTGAAAACGGGAGGTGACACACGCTTGTCATTGATTGAATAGGTGTTTTCTTCACAGCGACTCAGACGCCAGGGGATTTTCCCGACCTTCTTACGCACGGCGGCAATGGTATCGGCCTTTTCGGGCAACATCACGGCTTTCCCCCTGGTCCGATACAACACGCCGGCACCCGCTTCCCGTAGCATGCGGAACAGGGTCTCATCCTCTTCGTATACGGCGAGACCCAGGGCGGTGATGCCGTCATTACAAGAAGCATCCAGGTCGGCCCCGGCTTCCAACAGCAGTTTGGCAACTTCGACACGGCCCCCGGCGACCGCCTGGTAGAGCGGAGTTTCTCCTTCTTTGTCCGCCTTGTTCATTTCGGCGCCCCCGGCAAGCAGTTGCGAGGCGACATCATGCAAGCCCAGGCGACCGGCTACCAACAAGGCGGTCTCGCCGTTTTTGCCCGCATGGTCGGCATTGGCGCCCTCCTGGAGAAGTTCCCGGATTCGTTGAGGATCGTTTTTGTAGACAGCGTTGAACAGCGGATGGGTCGGCGCGGCAAGGTAACCCTTGCCGGAAAGTAACAGGGCGGTGTCTTTATGAACAAACAGCTGAGCGTAATCCATGGGAGTTGCCCCGCGCTTGTTCTTCACATCGGCCCGCGCCCCCAGTTCCATCAAAGTGGACAGAGCTTGGACCTGGCCGTTGATCACAGCGTAAAAGACAGGGGTCATCCCGTAGTTGTCCTCGGCTTCCAGGTCGGCGCCCTTTGCGTGAAGCATGCGAATCATAAAGCGTTCGTTTTTGGCCGCGGCGAACATGAGGGGCGTGCTGCCCTGCTTGGAAGGTATCGTCACATCGACCCCGCGGTCCAACAAGGAGGCGACCACGCCCATGCGACCGTAACTGATCGCTTTGACGAGGGCGGTCTCACCATAGTAATCACGGGCATCGAGGTCGGCGCCGTTATCGGCCAAAAGGTTCAGAATGTCAAGGTGACCGGTTTTCGCGGCTGCCATGGCGGCGGTGATCTTTCTTTTTGCTTTGACGTCGGCCTTGCCGCCTTGCTCCAGGTGTTGGGTGACGGCCGCGATGTCGCCCGCTTCGATGGCGTTAAACAAGGCATTCTTTCCGGCCTGAAGAGGTACGGTCGAGATATAAATTAAAAACAAAAGGGTACGCATATGGTCATTACTCCCGGTGAAGACTATCGTATTCCCACCCTGGTTACTATAACGATTTATCGCACGCGAGCGGCTCAATTTTGTCGAACGGTCTCGATATTACACTCAAATCGAACCGGGCCGAGGTCGGCGACTTATAGATGTAGAGGAAATTACCGACGATCGCCCGTTCGGCACAGGTGGATTTTTTGGATGTCAATCGCTCCGTCGCATGTAGGTGAGATGCGGGTGCTTCCAGGAGGTTAGGTGTATACCGGGCGGCTCTTGGGGTAACGGCCCGCACCGGAGAGGTCCAAACCGGCCAGGGCCTTCATGGCGCGACGTTCCAGACCGGGGTAGGCATCGTCGGTTTCTCGCAACTCCCTGGCTACTTCCAGAAGCACCGCCCATGCCCGGCCTGCCAGTTCCGGTTCCCATCGGTCCAGGTTGTGGTGTTCGATCTGACTGACCAGGCTTTCGGCCAGGGACTCTGCCCAGTAGAACTGCTCAGCCTCGATGCAGAATCGGGCGGCCGCTATCCGCATCTGGAAGGCGGCGCGCGCATCGCCCGCGCCTTTGATTGCGGCCTGAGCATCGCTCAAGGCCTCGGAGAATTTTTCGGAACCCAATTGACGCATGGCGCTCAACAGTTCCGCCCCAGGATCGATCGCCGCGCCGCCGCCGGTTCCCATGGCCGCCTTTTGCGCGATCTGCTGCAGCCAGTCGCGAGTTTGGGGCGAGGCGAAGGTGGTTTTGCCGTCGTTGAACTTCAGGTCCGGCAGCTCCGGGAAACGCTCCAATAAACGGTTGGTTTCGCGTTCGATAATGTCCACGACCTCTTCCGCGTTTGCGCCTTGAGCGCCTTGCGCCGCGTAGAATTGCAGGTCCAACCACCACCAGGTTTCTTCCTGGAACAGGTCCTCGGCTTTCTCCAACAGGCCCTGGCCCGGCCCCTTGCTAAGCATGGCGGAAAGGGCGTCACTGCCGTCATCCTGTGGTGGGAAAAAGGTTTCCTTATTATCGTCATGTCTGGGCAGGCTGACGTCATTCCACAGCGCCATGCGTCGCAGCAGGTAGGGCAGGGATTGAGAGGAATCCACCTGGTGGAGTTGCCGGCCGATTTGCTCCAGAGCCGCGTATAGGGCGCCGGTATCGGCGTCCTCGGCTACCTCGGGCGCCTCGACTTGGACAGCGGGGCGGCCGGGCGCGGGCGTCGTCGGTTCGGCTTTTCGTGCCGGGGCAGCCTTGGTCTCAGCGGTTTCCCCGGTTGCACCCTCGTCGGTTTCCGCTTCTCCTTCTTCCGATTCCTCGACCGGTTCAGGAAGTTGCAGCAACCATTCATCGATTCGGTTGCGAATCTGTTTGAAGGCGGCGGGCGGGTTCTCGAATTTTTCGTAGATCAGGTCTTTGCATTGAGCCACGGCTTCTTTGCCGCGTTCCAATACGACGCGATCCTCGCTGAGGCATTCTTCCAAGCGATCACCCAGTTGTTCTTGCAACCAGCTAAGTGAATTCGAGCGCGCTCGCTTCTTTTTGGGCATGGGTTTGGGATGGATGTCCGGCCAGGGTTCACCCAGGAAATACGCTAACAACTCCATACCCACCACCATGCCGGGTAATTTGTGACTAATGGTCCAGGCGGTTACCATGATTGCCAGAGTGTTGAGATCCTTGGCTTTTTGCACCAGGATGCCCCGGCTTTTCAGCTCGACCTGTTCCCAATCGGTTGAACCCGCGCCCATACCGCCCATTTTGGCGATTTCCTCCTTCAACCACTCTGCATCGTCTTCGTATTTCGGGTCTTCGCCCCAGGGATCGTCTCCCGGAATGGGTTTGAGGATTTCTTCTTTATAGGCGTCCAATTGGTCCAACACGGCGGGCTCCTATCGGATTTATTCTTCCGTTTCTTCATGGCTGCCGGGTTTGCGAAGTGGTTTCGGCGGCGTCAGAAATCGCGAGGAGGGTTTCGGGGGGCGGGGTGCGGGTTTGGATTGCGGTTCGGGCGGTCGGAGGTCTCTATTCAAGAGGTCCGAACGGACCTGCTGTTGCCGGGCTTTCTGGTCCTGGCCGGCAAGCGGGGTATCGATGGATTTATCGATTGGAAGCGGCGCCGCCTTGTGCTTTTTAGGCGCTATGCCCAGCTCTTCATCTAAGATCGCTTTGATATGGTCCTCATCCGGAGATGAGGGTGGTGGCGAGATGGCCGCTTTCTTCTCCGGCGACAAGCCGATTGGTTGCGGTGGTTTCGGTTTGTCGGCTTCCTTCTGAGCGGCCAGTTCCTTATCCAAGATCGCCCTTACAAGATCCTCGTCGCCGTCGGGAGAAGAAATGACATCCGGTTGCTGAAAGGAGGGTTTTTCGGTCCTGGGTACCGCGGGCGGGGCCTGCATGGGCTGGGTTTCGTATTCATCGGGAGCGGGTTTCGCTCTCGGCGGCTTGTTCAGCCCGGGTTCCGGGGGAAGCAGCAAATCGCGTTGACCGGTTGGGGGTGATTGGGGCGGTTGCTCGGCCGGCGGCGGGGGCGTGGACACCTGACCCGCGGGGGGAGGTGGTTCCGTTGCTCGGTTCCCGGGAAGGCCGGGTTCCGGCGGTTTCAACAATCCCGTACCGGCATTCGGCGCCTGGACGTTAACCTGTTCGGGAGGTTTCGACACGTGCCTTCTCGTGGGCTTCGGGTCAGCCGAAGGTGTTTGCGCCCCTCCCGGTTCGGGCGGTTTTAGGAAACCCGATTGGGGTAGGGCCCGGGCAGACTCAACCGGAGCGGAAGATGTGGCGACGTCCGGCCGGGAGGATGTCAAACTACCGGGCTCAGGCGGTTTCAAAATCGGTGAATGTTGAACCGGTTGCCGCCGGCTCGGCGTTTGATCGGGTAGAGGCAACGTCCCATGACTGTTCCCGGTTGTCAATGTCCGCGGGACCGTCTTGGGTTCCGTATCCTGGCGGAATAGTTCCACACGCAAGTCGCTGAGCCCGTAGTGCCCGAAATAGGCCGCGGCCTTGCCATCGATTTGTTCGCGCCACTTGCTCCCCGGCCACAAAATAAAGGCGGGCGGGCGGTCGAAGACCAAATTGCGAACCATCACCCCGGCATTTTCGCGGGGAACCTCTACCGTCAATAAATGTCGGGCCGCGTCGGGGCCCGCGATCGGTTGGACCGGTTGCCTGGGTTCCGGCCATTCCCCGGGGGTGATGGGTTCGATGTCGTGGGCCACCCCGCGAATTTTCTGGTAGAAGGCGTTGGCGTCCGGTTGACCGCGAAGCTCCTGGTGATAAGCTTCCAGGTAGTCCCAGAGAACCTTCAGAGCTTGCCACATAACGGGAAACGGCTTGCGAAAGACTTTCGCGGGCATGGAGACGACCAACATAAACGGAAAGGCGCGCACCCCGTCGTCACTGTCGAAGACGCACCCAACCAGATCCGTCTGTTTGTCGCCGATGAGGTAGAAACGCTTATCGGGCAGCACGTGCGGTCGCGGCAGGCGTTCGCTGATGCGTTTCTCGAAACCCCGGTCCAGGGTTTTCTTGAAAGCCACGAACAGGGGATCGATACCTACTTGCAAATACTCTTTGTGGCAGGGCAGCTTACCATAGGCAAGCACTTGAAACCTTGGGATTTTGATCCGACCGAACAGCCGTTTGATAAGGCCCATGGCTATATCCCCAATTTCTTCCAGTCCGGCGGCGGCGTGGGGACCGGTGAATCATCGGTGGTTTCCAAGGTGATGTTGCCGACCACCTTGGTATTGCCGACATCGGAACGGATAGACAGGAAACGGGATACGCGCGAGGGGGAATCTTGCGTGCCGCCGAGGACAAAAGCCAGGAAGGCGTTGAGACCTCTAGGGAAGACCAGGCGCGCTTCGTGTTTGTTGGTGGAATCCCTGTCGGTGAAAAACAGTTGGATCTCCTCACCTACAGCATCCGGGTTCTTGATGATTTTGGTCATTCTCGGCGAGACCACCGAGAGTTCCCGTTCACTCTTCCAGGCGCCTTGTAATTCGGCGATGGTGAACAAGTCGTTCAGGCCCTTTTCGGTGTCGCTGTCCACATGGCGAAGCACGAAGCGGTACTGTTGCGTTTTACTGCGCAGGCGACGTACGCCGGCGGCCCAATCCTGAGCGGCGGTTACGATTTGAGTGAGCCCTTTCTGCCTGAGGTAGCTTTCTTGAAGTTTCGTGGGGTTGCGATAGACCTCCAGGGCTTGGAGCACCTCATCGACATGATCGGGGTCGGCCAGCGGGACATCGAACCGCATTTTGCCCAAGCCCTCGCGCACCGGGTCGGCGGATGCGTAGAATTTCATGGGGAAACCCTCGCCGGCCTTGGAGACAGCCTGACGCAAGCGGGTCAGTTGACGCGGACATTCCGGGCAGGGATCGGAAACGTCGACCCGTCTCCGAAAGGCGTCCAGCGCCGCATCGGACCAACGGTCCAAAGACGTCCGGTGATTCCTCAAATAGGACGGCACGTTTTCGATTTCGGCCAACCGCTGCAACTTGTTTCTGCCGGGGATGCGGTTGCGGTAGCGGCTCTTGTTTTTGGCCAGTTCCTCATCACTGACGGCGTCGAGTTGCAACAGGACATCGTAGAAATCGGCCAGGTTGCCGTGGACCTTGTCGACATAGGAACTGATGACCTCATAGGGCTTGGCGGTATCGGCGAAGATATCGCGAACGGGTAACTGATAATTATCGCGCAGCTTGCGGGAGATACGATCCGGGCCCTCGGTGAAGCCGCCGTAGTTGCGGCCACTTTGGCTACGCCGGTTGAAGGCGTCCATATAGGCTTTCCAGCGCGTGGGCGGCGCGGGGATGTCCATGGACTCGCCGGCGGCAATGCGGGCCAGCGCCGCGCCCAACATATTGCGTTCCCGAACCATCAGGTTGTCGGAGAACTGGTACATACTGTTGCGAAAACGGTTGGTGTTGACCTTGCTGTCGGACGTACCTTCCGCGAAGGTCATGTGATCTTCCATGTCCTGTTGGAGGATCTGTTTCAAGCGGGTCACGCGCCGCCGTCCGGTATTGAAGAGCACATCCAGGTTTTCGTCCAGGCCGGAATCCGAGTTGGGAAGTGCGGCGTAGGGATCGGCTTGGGTATCGAATTGTTCCGTATAGGGTTTCAAGACGCGGGTCCAGAAGTCCTCCGGCAGCGGGGGATAGCCCAGACTTTCGTTGCCCTCCCCCGGCGGTCTCAATCCCCTCGGGTCGGGAAGGCCGGCCGTGGAGACCGCTTTCAACTGGTTGACGAAGGGGACGCCGGCGGGCAGTTTATTGCGCAAAGCGCCGGGATTGCGCGGACGATTGACCAGCAGGCCGCGTTCTTCCTCGGTCAGGCGCATATCTTTGAATTCGGGGCCCAGGGCATCGATGGTCCGGTTGCGAACCTCATCGAAGGGCAGGTAGCGGTCGCCGGACTCGATGATGCGCCGGTTGTCATCACTGAAGAATCCGGCTAGAGTGGTCATTTTGCCGTCATGCTCCTGCCAGGTGGGTGAATCGCGGCCCACGTTTCTGTAGGCGGATTCCAAGTCGGCCAGTAAGCGGCGCTTGTCCTCGTAATTCAGCAATTCCGGTTGGTTTTTGTAGAACTCTACTACCGCGGCATGCAGGTTGGTGTAGAGACCGGTGCTCCGCCGCACCATCTCGGTGATCAGGAACTCCTTGGTGTCCTTGGAGCTGCGATCGTAGACCTTTTGGAACCAGATCTCCAGCTCGGCCTCGATGGGGGTATCGCCCTTCATATCGGCCAGGTCGTTGTTCCACAGCGGATCGATACTCAGGTTGAGGAACGGCGCGATGGTGGGATCGAAATCCGCGGTCTCCTTGTCGTGTACCGCTACCTGCCAACGTTTCAACTCTGCCAGGGCATCCAACAGGAAGGTCAATTCTTGCGTGCTGTTGCGAGGCCGGGCCGGGTTTGATATACGGAAGCCGCGCAGCTGAGCTTGGGTTTGCTGAAACAGATCTAAGAGGAACCGGTCCAAGTAGAGATAGGCAAAGGTGTCGTCCAGCGGCTCGGTCATGGCGTTGCGATCGCCGCGAAACATGGCGAAGAATCCGCCGTCCGGGTCGGCGTCCAATTCGTTTCTCAGCCCGCGCAGGTTGGCGTAAACGGTGCGTCGATCATCATCGGAGGAGAAAAAGGTGCCCTGGGAACTGTCCAGGCCCGTGAGCGTGTTGTCGATGGCTTGCATGGGACGGGTCAGCGAGGAACGGAGATCGCGGTTCAGCCCCCAGAGGAACAACAACCCGAAGAGCAACAGGGCGATATTGAAGGCCCAGACCAATCGCCGTTTCAGCTTGTCGTTCTTCTCGAAATGGGAGGCGCGTCGCACCAGGCCTTCCTCGGGGAAAACCTTATCGGTATAGAAGTCGCGCACGAAGAAAGAGCGTTCCTTATTGAAGATTTCCTCCAACTTTTGGAGGTGCGCGGTGCTTGGCAGCATGTTTCTACACGCGGCCACAATGGGCTCGCCGTCCAGCATACCGGAACAGAAGTAATAACCGCGGAAGAACAGGCGGTCCTTGTAGACGGTGTTCTGAAAGATAATGGAAAGGTAGCGCAGCAGGGGTTGACACAGGCCCCGAAATTCATGGGTAAAGGTGAACGTCTTCCCCGGGGCCTCTACGTACTGACCCTTACTCAGGCTCTCCAAGCGAATGGCTTCCATGCGGCGAACCAGTTCATTGAAGCTGTGCTCGAAGGTTTCCGGGTCGAAGGCGCTGTCTTCGATTTGACTGGACCAACCCAACATTTCCCTTTGCTGATCGGGGGTCAGCTTGTTGAAGAACTCCACAAAGCCGTAGATTCGGTCGCATTTGGTGACCATAAGGTACACGGGGAACTGAATGGCCAACTTCTGCTGGATGTGGTGCAGTTGCTTGCTGATATTATTGGCGCGGCCTTCCAGATCTTCCGGTTCGATATTCAACAGCGCGTCGATGGGTATGACCAGAATGACGCCGTTGATGGGACAGTAGGGACGGTGTCTGCCCAACAGATCCAGGAAACGGTCCCATTCCGCCGAATCCGGCCGGGCCCTGTCGTGGAAGGTCAAGCGGCCCGCGGTATCCAAAATCACGCCCTGTTCGGCAAACCACCAATCGCAGTTGCGTGTTCCGCCGCCCCCGGAAATCGATTCCATACCCACGGGGAATTTCAGGCCGGAAGACTTCAAGGTGGTAGACTTGCCGGATTGCGGCTCGCCGATGAGCATATACCAGGGCAGGGTATAGATGTCGATATTGCTGCTCTTGAGATTGGTCATGGCCTCGCGCCATTTCTTGTTCAACTCGGCAACTTTCTCGTTGACTTCCTTCTTGGACGGGCCCGCCTGTTCATCCAAGGCCTTGCCGAACTTGAGACCCTCGTTGCGTTGTTTGCGTTTCTCAGCACGTTGGAACAGCCATACGCCCAGCCAGATCAAGCCGACCATGAGCAGGACGACGATCGCCGCTACCAGACCGTACTCGCGATAGACGACATAGAAGGCCAGACCTACCAGGATGAGCAGCATCAGGTAGCGGGCGACCCCCGGGATGCGCATCAACAGGGAGAGGAGCTGATTCATTGATCCACCTCCTGGAGGGATTGCCGGAGATTGTCATCGTTGAGCTTGGTGATGACCTGTTCGGACTTCTGCCGGGCCTTGCGAACCACATCGTTCCAAGCCACTTTATAGAATACGAACAGCATGACGAAGCAGATGGCAAAGATGAGCACCGATCGCCACAGCGAAAACAGCGGGTCCAGCCGCCGGCTCTTGCGGGTGATGACGTGGTAGGCCTCGGGAGAAAGTTTCAGATCCTTGGCCACGGGTTGTTTCAGCCCCAGGAAAAGGCCCTGCAAGGTGCTTTCCCATTGCGCGGGATTCTGGGAATAACGACCGCGAAAACCAAGGGCGAGGACGTAGAAGAAAAGCTCGGTCAGGTCATGCTCGGCGGGTCCGAACGCCTCCAGCAATTCGTAGACCCGGTCACCGCCGATCTGGGTGCCGTAGTGCTGCATTTCCAGGTAGGCCCATTGCGTGCGCTGATCCCAACTGGAGTTGAAGATCATATCGTCAATCAAGGCCACCAGGGCAAAGCGGATCTGGTGATAGCGTTGTTCCAGGGCGGGGTATTTGCCGGCCTCGTGATCCATGGCCGAAAAATGAGTTTGGGCTTCATTCATCAGACCGGCCGGATTCAGTTGGGGGTCCATTTCCAAGCGGTCCCGCAACATGGCCGCAAAGAGGAACACATCCCGCGTCAATTCTTTG
>JASJCB010000267.1 GCA_030066195.1 Acidobacteriota bacterium | reverse complement strand
GTCTTGGGTATTTGTTTGTCCGGCGCGAATAAACCCCCACCACGCCGGTAAGCACCTTTTATTCAAATTATAAGGTCACAGTTCCGGCTTCAGGTCTTTTTACGTGGGGGCTTTTTCACGCTAATTTTTCGGCATTATTCGTAAGTGCGGATCTCGCGGTGCATTCTGGCCGCTTTTAGGAATAGTTTTTCCAAACGGTCGTAATACTCGGCCTTAGGCAGGCGCTTTTTTTGGTCTTTTAGCTTCTCTACCTGGTTCATTAAGGCCAGGTAGTCGTCCACCAGTTGTTTCGGCGCCGTTTTGGGGAAGGTGAAGTCTTTGATGAAGGTCTCTTTGGCCATGTCGCCGTCCGCTTGCGGGTTTTCCCTGACTTCCGTTTCTCTGGTCGGGTCCAGGTGCAGCCTTGTGCCCAGAGCGTCGCCATTGTCGTCCAGGATGGCGTGTTCCGTGGCGATGAGGCCCTCGCCCGCGTAAAAGCTTTCAGTCAGGGCGGCTGCCTGCTCCGCGGCTTCCCATACGGAGATGCGCTGGTCGCGGTTGGTGTCCGCCAGGCCTTCTTCCAAGCCCTGGATGAAGAAGGCCATGAATTCGGTGGCGTTTTGCTCGTAGACGCTTTTGGTCGCCGTGCAGATAATGCGGTCTTTGGCGCTGAGCACGTTGATGAAGGCGGCGCTGGTGGATGCGCCGTTGATCACCACCACGCGGCGGGCCGGTATGGGCGCCAGCATGGCGGCCAGTTGCTCGGCGCTCAGGTCGGGGCCCTCGATTTGCAGCTTGGCCTCCTCGCGCAGGTAGCTGCCGTGGCCGATCAGGTAAATAAACAAATCCTGGTCTTTATCATGACTGCCCGCCAGTTTGTCCATGACCTTGCGGATGTTCTTCAGGGTGCCGCCCTTACCGGGCATCAACAGTTGAACCTGGTCCTCTTCCCGGCCCAGTTTGTCCACCAGCACGGTTTTCAGGCGGTTGCCCCAGCTTTGGAAACGTTCGTCGAACTCGGGCTCGCCGCCCGTGCCGCAGATGATGATGTCGTCGGCCCATAGAGGCAAGGCGGCGAGCAGGAAGGCAGCGGTCAAAAGCTTCATGCAAACCCCCGCTTGCGGCGCAGATACCAGTCGAGGGCCATGATCACGGCCAGGACGATGAAGAAACCGGGGAAATGCCAGAAGGGTACGGCCACGGTTTCCGCGTCCTGGTGTTGCACGAAGGGAATGCGATCGGGAATTTCCGCCAGTTCTTCCAGTTCAAAGAAACGACCGCCGGTTGCCTCGGCGATGGCTTCCAGCCGCTCGGGATTATAGCGGGCGCCTTGGAACTCGCGCCGGTCTTCCTCCACCAGCAGGGCTTCTTCCAGTGTGCCGACTTCCTCACCCGCCGCGTCGACGGCGGTCAAGGCCAGTCGCCAGGCGCCCGGTGTCTCGGGTTGGAAGGCCGCGCTGTAGATGCCGGTCTCGCGTAGCGATTCCTCCACGCCCGGGGTGAAGGTTTTGCCGGTGGGATCGGTCAGTTTCAATTGGACGCGCAGGCCCGGCTTTTCTTCATACAGTTTGTCGCGAATCAGGAAGTCGAGCGAGACGCGTTTCTCGGCCACGTAGACATCCTTTTTGTCGCGCAGCACCAAGGGGGCCGGTACGTCGCGGCACAATCCGCGCGTCAACTGGCGCCAGAACCGGCCGTGGCGGGTGTCGTTGCGGGCCGTGCCCAGGTGCCACTGCCAGGTGGAACCGGTGGCCATGATGGCGGAACGGCCCTCGCCGTAGCGCTGCATGGCAAAAAGGGGCGAACCGTCCATCTCGCTTTCGGCCGCATCGGCCTTGGCCAGGGTGGTGGCGCCAGGTCGTAACATGGGGAAGCCGTTCAGGCCCATCAGTTTGGGCAGGTTGTCCCACAGTTCCTTGTTCTTGCGCGGGTTGGCGTCCAAGGCCCAGGTGCCTTCCAACAAGCCCTCGACCGTGGGCACGGCCTGGAAACTGGTTGCCAGCCCTTCCAGGTCTTCCACGGTGCGGCCGGCTTTACTGAGCACCACGGGTAACACGCCCGCGATGACGGTGTCCGCGTACTTGCCTTCCGAGAAGGAGTTGGGGCCGCCCAGGCACAGCAGGGTGCCGCCGCGCTTGCGCACGAAGTCGCGCACCAGTTCCAGCTGTTCCTGGGAGAAGAAGCGGGCCTCGATGTCGCCCAGTATCAGCATATCGTAGGCGAACAGTTCGGCGCGGTCTTCCGGGAAACCCTTACCGGCGTCTTCCTTCTTGCCGCCGAAGCGCAGGAAGACGGCTTCGTCATAGCGCGGTTGGTCTTCTTCATCGCCGTAGAAACCCTCGAAGAGCGGATTGACCAGGCTGGCCTTCTTGCCGCGATAGACGAACTTCTTTTCGGCAGCGGAGATGCGCAGTACGGAGGTCAGTTCGATTTCCTCGTCATCGCGCACGGCGCCTTGGATGAACTTGTTCTCCCAATTGGGGCGACCGCTGAAGTAGAGCAGGCGATGATTGACCGGGCGGTTGTCCACCAGGAAGCGCAGGCTGTTATTGCGCGTAATGCCTTCCTTGCCGGGAGCGGGTTGATCGTCCTCACCGGAGCCGGCGGGCGCGAAGAGTTCCTCCAGGCGGACCCGGGCCGTCAGTTCAACCCAACCGGTATCGCGTGGTTCCACTTCGATCTTGGTCTCGTGGTATTCCTCGTCCGTTTCGATGTCCAGTTCGGACTTGCCCAGGATGTTGCCGTCTTCCAGGATCTCTACAATCGCCGTACGCCCCGCAAGGCCCAGCGCTGAAAACGACAGGCCCGCGGTTACCGGGCGGTTGTCGCCGAAGGAACGGCTCCAGGTGACCTCGCGCGCTTCCAGGTCGGCCCAGTCGCGGGAACCGCCCGTTCCCACGGTGATAACGGGAACGCCGTTGGTGGCGGGGATGCGCGGCGGGTTGGCGCCCGGTTGGTCGATGCCGTCCGAGAACACCATGACCGCGGACACCTCGATACCCTGGAAATCGCGCAGGGCGCCCTCTATAGCGCCGGCCAGATCGGTTTCTCCCTGCTTGAAGCTCAGTTCGTCCAGGGCGCGCATGCGACGGGCGCTTTCACCGAACCGGTAGCGAGCCAGCCTGTAGCGCTGCTGCAAAAGGTTCTCGAATTCCACCTTGTTGGCTTCCAGGCGGCTTAGGACGCGGTCGCCGCGAGTCTGGTCGTTGTGGTCCGGGATGGTCATGCTGCGCGAGTCATCGAACAGCATCAGCAGGTAGTTGCGGCTGGGGTCGTAGCGCAGGCCCACGAATTGGGGGTAGAGCAGCAGGAACCCTACGATCAGCAGAGCGGCAACGCGCAGGCCTACCAGCAAGCGACGCAAGCGCGGCGGTGCGGCCTTCAGGCGCGGCAGGTGCCAGCGCACGCCCCAGAATCCCAGCGCGACCAACAACAGGATGCCCAGGGTGGTGGGCACCCAGCCGAATTGGAATGTCAGTTCAGTCAAGCCGCGGGCTCCGGAACCCGCCAGCCAATGTTTCAGCTCTTCCATTAAGCGTCAGCCCCCCTCGGAATCGGACAATGCCCGGAAGTATTCCGAGACGTTCTTGCGGTATTGATCCGGCACGCCGCCGTCGTCTCTAAGGATGAAGCGGCGTTCCTCCTTGCGTTCCTCGATATCCTGACTCAGCGCCTCGGCGGTTTCCACCAGGGGCCGGGCAACGGCTTGGATGTAGAGGTCCCATTGCGGCACCAGGTGTTCGCGGCGGTAATTGCGGCGCATCTTCTCGATCTCGCGACGAATGCCGGCGATATCGCGGCGGATGGGCGACCGGGCCGGCAGCAATTGCTCGGCGGTTTCCAGACGGTCCAGCCATTCCTTATAATCGGTTTCGGCGAAACGCTGCATCTCCAGCAATTCTTCCTGAGACATGCGACGGCGTTGCGGGCTGCGATCACTGCCGCCGCCGTAGCCCGGTATGGACTCGCGCTGTCGAGCGTTGCGACCGTTGGCGTCCGTCTCGCCCCGGCCTCCTTCGCCCTGTTGCCTCTCGGAAGTCATGGCTTGACGCTCGCCGGGTTGTTCGCCCCTGCCGTTACGATCTTCCCGCTTTTCGCCGGGTTGTTCGCCGCGTTCATTGGACGCTTGCCGTTCCTCGCTTTTCTCTTCGCCCGGTCCGCGACCTTTTTCTTCCCCGTCCTCTTTGCCCTCGCCCGGGCGTTGCTCCTTGCGGTCGCCCGGACCGGAAGCCAGGCCTTCTTTGGCATTTTCGCTCAGTTTCTTTTCGAGTTCTTCCAGGTGGGACAAGGCGCGGGTACGGGCTTCCAGCTCATCATTGACCATTTCACCGGCCACGCCTCTCAAGTCTTCCAGGGCTTCGTCCAGTTTCTCGGCGATGCGGGCTTCCTTCTCGGGAAGGTCTTCCCAGACACCGTTTTTCAACAGGTTGCTGGTTTCCTCGATATCTTCCACCACGCCTTTCTTGCTGGTCTGCCGCAGCCAGTCACCCAGCTTGCGCGAAATCAATTCCTGGCCGGATCTGGCCAGGTTGGCTGTTTCGGCGGCGTCTTCCATCAGATCCATCAGTTCTTCGCGCAGACGGTCCTTTTCCTGGAGCAGTTCGTTTTTGTTTTTCTGGTTGGGATCGGTGCCGGTGAGTCGCGGCGAGTCTTTCTCCTTGCCCAGTTCCTGGACGCGATCCTGGATGTTCTCCTGAAGATTTTGCAGTTGGGCCAGCTTCTCCTGCAATTCCTTGACACGCTCCCGGGCCGAGCCGCTGGTTTGTTCTTCCAGTTCTTTTTCCAACTCGTCCAGTTCGCTGACTGCACGGGTTCCGGCCGCACGCGCCTGTTGTAACGATTCGGGCCGCATGTTCTCCAGCCCGCGATTCATCTGCTCGCGCGCCTGGTCCAGTTGATCGCGAACCTGTTCCGCTGCCTGCCGGTCCATATTGCCGGCCGATGCCTCGCTTTGAATGCGGTCCAGTTCCTCGATGGCCTTGCGGGCTTCCTCCCGGAGACGTTCCAGGCGGCGCTTGATCTCTTCCGGATCCTCCGATCCGCTCATTTCAGAGACCAGCCGGGCGATCTCGTCGTTCACCATCTTCTGGCGCTGGGCCAGGTCGCGAATCTTGTCAAGTGTTTCCGCCGCTGCCTGTTGCTCCTGGCGGGTGCGTTTCTCGTCCTCGTAGAAGTTGCGGTTGCGCTTCAGTTCCAGTTCGCGCATGCCCGCCATATTGCGTTGGCTGCCGGAACCGCCGCCCTGGTTCTGGTTGCGCGCCACCTGTGATTGGGGCGGCTCCATCTTCAATAATAAACGGTAGGCCTTCTGTTCGGCTTCGGTCGCCGCGGCCAGTTGCGCCTCGGGCTCGGGCCAGTCGGCATCGCCCAGGGCTTCCAGCGCTTCGTCCATATGGCTCATGGCTTCGCCGATCAACTGGGAATCGCCGCCGCCCATGGCCGCCGCTTGTTGCAGCTTTTCCTTCAGCCCGCGTTGGGTGTCGATGATATCGTTGAGGGACTTCTCGTACTCGGGCATTTCCAGGGCGCCCAGCTTGCGGCGCAGGTTCCAGGTGGCGATAATGATTTTCTTTTGCGTCGCAATCAGGTCTTGACCGCCGCCCGGGGCGCCGCCGCCTTGCTGATTGGACACGGCTTCCTGAAAACGTCGCTGGAAGGGACGAATCTCCAGGAAGAAGGGATCGCCCACGATCTCATAATCGGCGCGGTCCGGCTTCTGGTCTTTTGCCCAAACCGTCCAGGTGACCAGGTCGCCCGCGCTGAGGTTCATGTCTTCCAGCATCAGGCGGTGATTGCCCTCGGCCACATTGGCGTAGCCTTTTTCCGGTTTGAGGGCGATGTCCACCGCATCGCGGCCCGCCACCTGGTAGCGGATGCCGTAAGATTCCAGGCCGAAGTCGTCGGTGACCTTGAAGGTGAAGTCCACCTCGGCCAGGGCGTTGATCTCCATGTCGCGATAGGGGAAATCGATCTTGATCTCGGGCGCCGTGTCCTCGCGGGCGGTGATGGAATAGGTGGGATTGTAGATACTGCCGTCGCCGTTTTCGTCGGCAAGTTCCACGTGGTAGCTGTCGTCCCTGGTGATTTCCAGGTTACCCACCCAAGTGTTGGGACCGTCTCGGGTCAACTCGGTCACCGTTCCGCTTTCCATGACAAGCGATACTTTTTCCAGGGGTTTGTTGACCTGGACCCGGAAGGATACGGTGGTGCCTTGAATGGCGTCGATATCGCCGCTGTTGGGCAGATCTCTTGGAGGCAGGCGCAGGTAATCGGGATAGTGATAGGTCAGGTCGATGGACGCGACCTCGGGCGGCATCCAGGTTTGCAGGCGGTAGACCGGCGACTGATTGGCGCCGAACTTCACCTGGTATTCGATATCGGCGGTGATATTGCGGAAGCGGTAGTAGTGGACATTGCGGCTGTCGCCCGGCTTCATGGGCTCCACTTCCCATTCCTTGCCCGGATTGCGCCAGCGCACGGCAACCGCCTTGCCGGTGATTTTCGAGCGCACGAAGATTACCTGTTCGTCGCCCTCGCGCACACGGGCGTCACCGGGCTCCACCGTGAACAGGGCCTCGCGAATCTCCCAGGTGAAATCGGCGCTGGGACGCCACAGGTCGCCGAACCACATGATGACGGCAAAGGCCAGGGCAAATAAACCCAAGGCGCGCCAACCGCCTTTGATGGGCGTACCCAGCGTGTAGTGGTAGGCAAAAGCCGAGTGATTGACCGCCGCCTGCGCCTCGGCAAGGAAGAGTTCGGAGAGCACGTTGGCCTGATCTTCGTGATCGGGCGAACTGACCGAGACCATGCTGACCATGCGGTCTTGCAGTTCCGGGAAGCGTTCGTCGATGTACAGCGCCACCTGCTCGCGGGAAACGGGTTGCCGCATGGGTTTGAACATGGTTCGCCAGGCCGCGTAGATCCAGGCAACGAGGAAACCGAAAAGCGCCAGATTGCGCAGGAGGGGGGCATCCAGATTGTACAACAGGGCGGTGGTCACCAGCACCAGGCCCACGGTAACCATGCCGAAGTGCATCGCCAGGCGTTTGCGTCGGTGCGCTTCGAAACCGCGACGGATGCGTTCTATCTTGCGTTCGAGTTCGGGTTCCAGCGATGTTTTGTACTGAGGCATAAGCCACCTCTCCTAAGAGTCGTTGCTACGACGGTCGGCAGGTTGGGGTGTGTTGGGTGCATCGGCGGGCTTGCGGATACTCAAACGAGCCGCGTAAAAGATTTCAGTAGCCACGAACAAGGCTAGTAAGATGACAAAGATAAAGCCCATTTCATTTCGTTTTTCCACGTCGCCGCTGTAACGTTCCACCTCGCCGTGGGCGGCCCCTTGAGCCACGCCCCCGTTGGCGGTCAGGCGCAGGGCAAATTCGTCGATCTGGATGGTTTCGGGGTCCGATTCGCCGCCCGGGATATTGACCGCGTCCAGGGCCTGCCATTCATCGGCGCGGTCTTGAGCACCGGCCAGGACGATACCGGCCCGTTCCAGGGGGATACTGGCGTCGGCAGCAACTTCGTGGACCCTGCCGTCGGGAAGGCGTAATCGTTGCGAGCCCTCGGCCTCACGCGCATCATAGCGTCCGCCCACCAGGTATTCGCGTTCCTCCTGGCGGAAGCGGCCCAGGTACTTGACCGTCTCGTGCAGCAGCGGCACGAACTTGGGGTGCTTGGGCAGGTTGGTCCAGTCCAGCACGGGGTTGAAGGCCCAGATCAGCCAACGGCCCTCGCCGCGCCGGACCTCTACCATGGCCGGATCTTCCCGGCCGTCGAAGCGAGCGAGGAAGGAGATGTCTTCATCGGTTTCCGCCGTCGCCTGGATGCGATGGTAGTTGTAGAAACGCAGGCCGGAGAAATCGTTGAAGCGGGCGCCTCGGAAGACGAGGAAGGTGGGGTGGTCGAAATCGATCCAACCCAGCAGTTGGTTGTTGGCCGGGTTCGTTTCCGGGAAGGCCGGTCCCAGATCGTTCAGGCCCAGGCCGGCGAGCAGGTCGCGGGACAGGACATTCGGTGAAGGACCGTCGCCGAGCGACATCAGCACGCGTCCGCCGCCCTCTACATAACGAGAAAGCGCGGCGGCATGGGTTGCTTCGAGGGTTTTCAGGCCCACGGCGGCCACCACATCGGGCCGACGCGCCAGGGAGGCGGCCAGGTTGTTGCGGTCCACACGGATAACTCGCCAGGGCACCTGGTTCCCGGCAGTCAGGACACGTTCCACGAACCAGTCCGCCGGCCAACGCCGCTTGTCCTTGTCGGTGAGCAGGAGGATGGTTTTCTTGCGGGGCGCGCGCCAGACGAAGTAGCGCAGGTTGTCCAGTTCGAAATCATCGCCCACCAGCATCAGCCTGCCTTCTCGCGCATTGCCGGCCGGTCGGGGGATGTCGAAACGCACCTGGCTTGCGCCGCCCGGAGCCACGGTGACCTCTTTTTCCTCCAACAGTTCCTCGCCCAACAACAAACGCACGACGGCCGATTCTTCCGTTTCGGACCAGTTCTTGACCTTGCCCGCAATCTCCAGGCGATCTTCCCGGTCCTTGCGACCGATTTCCATCAACGACAGGTTGCGGATGGGTCGGCCGTCGATGCGGTAACCCCGGAAGAGAATGCGACCGGATAAACGCCAATCCGGATTGCCCTCGGGCATGCCCCCGCGAGAGAAGTCGGAGATCAGATGGAGCACCGCGGGTGTGGTTTCCTCGGCGTCGCGGCCTTCCAACAACAGGTTCTCCGCGTATTGCAGCGCGGCCTGGTAGCGGGTGCCGCCTTGTCCGGGCACGGCTTTTTCCAATTCGCTCTTCACGCGGGCTCGGGTTTGGGAGGGCACGCCTTCCATGGGCGCCAGGAGGACCGGGCTGTCGGAGAAACCCACCAGGCCCACGGGGATGTCCGCGGGGATTTCACCGAGGATGTCTCTAACCGTGCGCCCGGCTTGTTCGAAGCGGTTGCTCATGCCCATGCTGTAGGACAGGTCCAGCAGGATCAGGTGACGACCGGGCGCGGCGCTTTCCTGCACATAACTGCGGCGTTCCTTGAAGTAGGGGCGGCTGAAAGCCAGGGCCATTAACACCAGCAGCAACATGCGCAAGAGCATCAATAAGATATGTTGCAACTTGCGACGCTCGATGACTTCCTTCTTCACATTGGGCAGGAACATGAGGCTGCTGAAGATAATCGGTTCGCGCTCGGGTTTGCGAATGTGATGAATGAGCCAGGGCAGGCCGATCAAGGCAGCTCCGGCTAGGAAAAACGGCGCAAGAAACGAAAGCATCACGCCCTCCCCGATTGCCGCAGACCGCTGGTCTTCAAGGCGCGGTTGCGGTGGTTGATAAAGTGACGGAGGGCGAAATCCAGGGGTTGGTCCGCGGTGAACTCGGCCAGGTCTATCTCGGCGGTCAGGCATTCGCGGCGAATGGTATCGAAATGATTGCGGCGGTTTTCCAGGTAGGCTTCACGCACCGCGTCAGGTACCACGAAACGCTCCTCGCCTTCTTCCGCGTCCACCAATGTCACAGCGCCGTCGAAGGTAAAGGTCTGTTCCGTGGGATCGCTGATTTGGATGACCAGCACGTCGTGTCGCCGGGCGCGCAGAGATTTCAGGTGATCGATGACCTCTTCCAACGGATAGATGAGGTCGGAGATCAGAATCACCATGCCGCGGGGGCGCAGAACATCGCCCAGGAAACGCAGCACGCGAGGGGTGTCGGTCTTTTGATTGGGCTCCAGACCGGCCAGCTCCACCAGGATACGGCGGAAATTGCGCTGGTCCGTGGTTGCCGGAATATGGGTCGCCAGCTCATGGTGATACGCCATGAAACCGATACTATCGCCCTGACTTTTCAGGATCATGGCCAGGGAGGCGCACAACAGGCGAGCATAGGCCCACTTGCTCATGGCGCCCGAACCGTATTGCATGGACGCGCTGCAATCCAGCAGCAGGGTGCAGCGCAGGTTGGTTTCTTCCTGAAACTGTTTCAGGTGCAGCCGGTCGGTGCGCGCAAATAACTTCCAGTCCAGAAAGCGCAGGTCGTCGCCCTGGGTGTAGGGCCGATACTGGGCGAACTCGATGGACGCGCCGGTGTGGGGGCTGCGGTGGATTCCGGTCATAAAACCTTCGACGACCGTGCGAGCCAATAGCTCCAGATCGGAAACTTGCGACAGTTGTGCCGGGTCGATGAAGGTTTGGGTCACGGAAATACTCCCGGGTTACCTTTAAAGGCCGGATTTTGGTTGCTCGATCTCTTCCAGCAAGCGGTCGATCACATCTTCTACAGTTATTCTATCGGCATCGGCTTGAAAATTCGTCAGAATGCGATGCCGCAGCGCGGGACGGGCCACGGCGCGTATATCCTCGCCGGACACGTGGAACCGACCCTGTAACAGGGCACGGGTCTTTCCGCCCAGGATCAGATACTGTGAGGCGCGCGTACCGGCACCCCAACTGACCCACTTCTTGACGAAATCGGGCGCTTGGGCATGCGCGGGCCGGCTTAGCTGGGCCAGGCGTACCGCGTAGCGAGCGATGGGCTCGGCAACGGGCACCATGCGCACCAGTTCGGTGAACTGCATCATGTCTTCGCCGGTGAATACGCGACGCGGAACGTCGCGCTCCTCGGAGGTGGTGCTGGTGGCCACGGCCAGTTCCTGGTCTTCTTCCAGGTAACCGATGAGGATCTTGAACATAAAGCGGTCCATCTGGGCCTCGGGCAGCGGGTAGGTGCCTTCCAACTCGATGGGGTTCTGGGTGGCGAAGACGTAGAAGGGCCGGTCCAGTTTGCGGGTTTCGCCCGCTACCGAGACCTGCTTTTCTTCCATGGCTTCCAGCAGGGCAGCCTGGGTTTTGGGCGGGGTTCGGTTGATTTCGTCGGCCAGCAGGACGTTGGTGAAGATGGGGCCTTCGATGAAGCGCAGTTCGCGGTGACCGGTGGCGCGGTCCTCGTCGATGATCTCGGTGCCGGTGATGTCGGACGGCATCAGGTCGGGCGTGAACTGGATACGCTTGAAGCCGAGGTCGAGGATCTGGGCCAGGGTGCGGATGAGCAGGGTTTTGGCCAGACCGGGCGCACCGGAAATCAAGCAGTGGCCGCCGGCGAACAGTACGATCATCAATTCTTCGATCACATCGTCCTGGCCGATAATCACCTTGCGGATTTCGGTCAGCAGCTTCTCGCGCCCGTTCATCAGGTTTTCCAGCATTTCCTTGCGAGTGGGCGGCTTCTTTTCCTCTGGTGCGGGGGACTCCGGCTCCGGCGGGGGCTCGGCAACGGCAGTCTCCGCTTCCCCGGTGTGATCGGTGTCGACAACGGGGTCAGTTTCGGCTTCAGGCTCCGACACGGTATCGGCGGAGGCCTTGTCCTCGGGTTGCTCAGTCGGGGCGCCACCCTCGGGTTCGCCCGCTACGACGACAGCCGGTTCTTCCCGGGCGGTTTCGGGGTTTTCGGGGGCCGGGTCGGTTGCCGGCCCCTGGTTCTCGGTTTGGGTTGCCCCTTCGTCGTGTTTGTTTTCAAGATCCAACGTGTCTACCTCGTCCACTAGCGCTAGAGCTATTATTCACTAACGGATGACTAAAAATAAAGTTAATCTATCTAACGTTGATGATTTCACTCTTTACATGGTTTTACAAATGGCCCGCGGAACGGCAAAAGGTCGTCTATCACCAGTTGTTTCGCTCTATTGACCCAACGGCGAGGGGATTTTGCGTGAGATGAATTCGGTTGCCTCCGCTCGGCCTTGTCAATGGGGAGACTCGATGCCGGGACCTCCGAGGAGCCCCGGCATCGAGATCGCACCGAAGAGAGGAGAAAAACCAAAAAATGGTTCAGGATCGGCGCCCTGAGCCGACCCTTTCACCATCTATCGGTACGTACTGAGAAAAACAAAACTACTTCTAAGCACTTTTTATCTGGATGAGTCATTTTTTTGGATTGAAAATAAAGTTTTGTTTTTTCGCCATGAGTCTTTTTAAAGGATCTCGATATTGCTCGTATAAACCAGCAGGGTAATACCGGGCAGCTGGAGACCGAGTGCTTCAGCGGTAGTTTCCTCGCGAAAGGTCAGGCCGATTTTTTCCATAATACGGTAACTGGCCTTGTTGGCGGGGGTACAAACCGAAATCAAATGGTCCAGGCCCAGGGTACCCAGCGCGTAGTCCTTGACCGCTTGGGCGGCTTCCGTGGCCAGACCTTTACCCCATAGCGATTGCTTGATCCACCAACCGATTTCCACCTCGCCGGTGTTGCCGAACAATCCCAACCCGCAAAAACCGGCCAATTCACCGGTCTCCTCGAGGACCAGTTTGTAGCGGCTGTAACCCTGTTCTGCCTGTTTGCGCGATTGGGCCGCAATCCATCGTCGGGTTTTTTCCTCGCTCCACGGCTTGCCCTCGCTGATGTGCTGCATGACGTCGGGGTTCCGGCTGAGCTCCAGAAAGTCGCGCCAGTCTTCAGCGTCGAAAACGGTAATCATAAGGCGGTCGGTTTGCAGCGGTAACATGACATCCTCTTCCCGGGTAGTTTAACTAAAAACGGGTGTCGTTGGTATGCTGACAATTGATGTATGATGTATCCTTTCGATCGTACTCCTGTCCGCCGGTTGGCCGGCAACCATCTTTGCATAGGGTGATCTTCATGGAAACGCTGTTCTCGTCTATCGATTACAAAGATCCGATCTGGATCGCCGTGGCCTTTGTCTTCGGCTTGCTTGTTCGTCTGATCGGTCTACCGCCGCTTGTCGGATTTCTGGTCGCCGGATTCACGCTGAACGCCTTGGGTGTCGAAAACAGCCTCTTCCTTAACGAAATGGCCGATTTGGGCGTGACGCTGCTGATGTTCATCATCGGTCTCAAGCTGCGTATCAAAGAGTTGGCTCGGGCCGAGGTTTGGTGCGTTACGCTCGTCCACATGATTCTCCTGAGCCTGTTCTTTGCCTTGTGGCTGTTACTTTTCCAAAAGGCGGGCTTCCCCCTGTTCGACAACCTCAACCTGAAAAGCGCCGCCGTCATGGGGTTCGCCATGTCTTTTTCAAGCACCGTATTCGTCATGAAGGTGCTCGAAACGCGTGGGGACTTGATCGCGGGTTACGGTCGGATGGCGATCGGCGTTCTCATTGTTCAGGACATTGCCGCGGTCGTTTTTTTAGGCTTTTCGACAGGCAAACTACCCTCCGTTTGGGCCGCGATCCTGATCCTGATTCTCATGTTGGGACGGCGCGTGCTCTACAAGCTGCTGAACTACATCGATCACGGCGAACTCCTGGTTCTTTTCGGTTTGACCCTGGCGCTGGGCGGAGCGGCATTGTTCGAGGCTGTCGATTTGAAGGGCGATCTCGGGGCGCTGATCTTCGGGGTGTTGTTGTCGACCCATGCCAAAACCGGGGATCTTGCCAGAGACCTGTTCAGCATGAAGGAACTTTTCCTGATCGGCTTTTTCCTCAGCATCGGGATGGCCGGATTGCCGACGTTTGCGACCGTCGCCGCTGCCGCCGTACTCCTCCTCGCCATTCTCTTGAAGTCATGCGCGTTCTTCTTCTTGTTCTCCAGGTTCCGCGTTCGCTCACGTACCGCCGTCGCGGCCTCGATTGCCTTGGGTAACTATAGTGAGTTCGGTTTGATCGTCGCCTCGGTTTCCGTCTCTGCCGGTTGGTTGCCCGAGTCCTGGCTGATTACGATGGCGGTTTTGGTGGCAAGCTCTTTTGTTGTGTCTTCGGTTTTCAACAACCGGGCGGACGACATCTTTTCCCGCTTTAACGCTCGGCTCATCAGGTTCCAGCACGATAAGCGTCTGGCAGGCGATGAAAACATCGATCTTACCGGATACCAGATCCTGGTCTGCGGCATGGGCCGCGTCGGTGGCGGCGCTTACGATCGTTTCGCGGAACAGGGGCGGTACAAAGTGCTGGGCTTGGATTTTGACGAGGTCGTCGTCCAACGCCGGAATCAGGCCGGGCAAAAAACGATATTCGCCAACTTCAGCAGTCCCGATTTCTGGAACCGGCTCAACCCGGACCAGTTCGATGTGAAGTGGATCGTCTTGTGTTCGCCCAATCCCAACACCAGCCGCGTGACAGCGGGTTTGGCCAGGAATTGGGGCTTCAAGGGCTTTATCAGTGCTTCGTCAAAGTACCCCGAAGATGAAGAGACGCTGCGGGAGGAGGGTGTAGATGCGGTCTTCAATATCTACGCGGAGGCCGGCGCCGGTCTCGCCCAACACGGCCTGACCCTCTTTTACCGAAAGTCTAAGGATATCGAGCCGCCGGAAACCCAAGAAGGCCCGGCTGAACCCGACCCAAGCGCGGTTTCTTGAAAAAAGATGACTGATTGGTCCCGTGATTTGGGTCGCCGAAAAGTGCCGAATCGGGGCCTTCAAAATTCTCTTGTAAAAGACCCGGGGCTCGGTCCGCACATTTAAAACCGGCGGAAAACCAGCCGTCGCCCCGGCCGCCTATCAAAATTCTCTCGCGAAGTACCCGGTGTCCGGGCCGCCTCTCAAAAACCGGCGGAAAACCAGCCGTCGCCCCGGCCGCCTATCAAAATTCTCTCGCAAAGTACCCGGTGCCCGGGCCGCCCCTCAAAAACCGGTGAATTACAAGCCGTCGCCCCGGCCGCCTATCAAAATTCTCTCGCGAAGTACCCGGTGTCCGGGCCGCCCTTCAAAAACCGGTGAATTACAAGCCGTCGCCCCGGCCGCCTATCAAAATTCTCTCGCAAAGTACCCGGTGCCCGGGCCGCCCCTCAAAAACCGGTGAATTACAAGCCGTCGCCCC
>JASJCB010000266.1 GCA_030066195.1 Acidobacteriota bacterium | reverse complement strand
AACACCTACCCATCCGAAGCACGCAGGATGCGTGCGCGCCCAGGGGGGGATGAAACCCAAACCGATAACACCTACCCATCCGAAGCACGCAGGATGCGTGCGCGCCCAGGGGGGGATGAAACCCAAACCGATAACACCTACCCATCCGAAGCACGCAGGATGCGTGCGCGCCCAGGGGGGGAAACCCCCGGGATAACCCTCTTGGAGACCGGCCTCTTCCTAACGCAAGACAACACCGGACCCACCGTCTATCTGCTGGACCAACACGGAGAACCCGTCCCGGCCGGCGTAACCGGCAACATCCACGTCGCCGGCCGCTACCTTGCCGATTCCCCCTCAACGATCGAAGACCCCTTCGTAAGCGGCCGAAGAATGATCGATACCGGCCTCCGGGGCCGCATGCGCCATGACGGAACCTTGCTTGTCACTGAAACGACCACAACTGCACTGACCATCGAAGGCCGACGGGTCCAAACGGATAAGGTTCATGCGGCGCTACAGGCAATCCCGGCAGTCACTGAGTCAGCTCTGATGGTTCGCCGATCCGAAACAGACGAGTTGATCGCCTACGTCGCCCTGAGCGAACCCAAGGACATCAGGGAACTGACCGCCGCGCTTCGCGAGAAACTACCCCAAGCATGGCTGCCCGGCGGCATCGTCCCGCTGACCCGCCTGCCCCGCCGACCCGACGGCGCCGTAGATGAAACGGCCCTGGCCGGTCTGCCGGTCCTGGACGAAGCGCTTACCCAAAACCTGGAAGCAGGCCTGAAGCAGCAAGCGGGTATCACCGATGCGGCTGTCACCGTGGAAACCCGGCTCCAGGCACCGCCCGTCCAGCACCTCTCCGACCTGCTGCCGGGCTGGAGTCCGGCCGGCAACACCACGGCCGTTAACGCGGAAACCGAAAAGGCGGACGCCGGTGTCGAGGACATGCAAACCGGCAAGCCCTCCGTGAACATCGGCCCGGAAATCACCCTGCCCGAGGACGCGCCCGCAACCCTGCCCGAGGCCCTGCGCCGCGTAGTCACTCAATACCCCGACCACGGCACCGGTTTCCTGGACGCCGACGGCAATTGCGACTTCCAAACCTACGCCGAGCTGTTGACCGAGGCTGAATACCTCCTGACCGGCCTGCGCGAACTGGGCTTGCAACCGGGCGACAAGGTCATCTTCCAACTGGGCCGTAACCGCGATTTCGTCGTGGGTTTCTGGGCCTGTGTTCTGGCCGGGGTCATTCCGGTGCCGATCACGGTGCCGCCGGTCTACCGCGAAGACAACGCGACCGTCCTGAAACTGAAGAACGTCTGGGCCATGTTGGACAAGCCGCTCGTGCTCACCGGTAACAACCGGGCCGACGAGGTGTGCAACGTGGCCCATCTGTTCGACCTGGAGGGTTTCCGCGTCGAAATCATCGACGAGTTGAAACGTTCCGAGCGCGACACTGTCTGGCATCAACCCAAGCCCGACGACATAGCTCTCTTTTTGCTGACCTCGGGCTCCACCGGTTTGCCCAAGGCCGTGCAACAACCCCACAAGAACCTTTTGGCCCGTTGCGCCGGCACCGCGATCGCCAATCACTTCACCCCCGACGATATCTCGCTGAACTGGATGCCGCTGGACCACGTGGGCGGCATCGTTATGTTCCACCTCCGCGACGTCTTCACCGGCGGCAACCAGTACCACGCCCATATCGACCCCGTTCTGCAAAACCCGCTGAAGTGGCTGGATTGGATCGATCGTTACCGTATTACCGCCACCTGGGCGCCCAACTTCGCCTATGGCCTGGTCAACGACCGCGCCGACGAGGTGCGCCGGGGCAACTGGGACCTGAGCACCCTGCGCTTCATCCTCAACGCGGGCGAGGCCGTCGTGGCCAAAACCGCGCGCACCTTCCTGTTGCTGCTGGAGCAACACGGCCTCTCGCCGCGCAGCATGTTCCCTTGCTGGGGCATGTCGGAAACCTGCTCGGGGGTTACCTTCAACCACCGCTTCTCGCCCGCAACTACGAGCAACGACGATCCTTTTGTAGTAGTCGGCGAACCCATTCCCGGCTTCGGTTTCCGCGTTACCGACGGCAAGAACCAACCCGTGCCCGAGGGCAACGTGGGCCGCCTCCAGGCGAAGGGCGCGAGCGTCCTGCCCGGCTATTTCAATAACCCTCGGGTCAACGCCGAATCCTTCACCGACGACGGCTGGTTCGACACCGGCGACCTGGGCCTGGTAGAAGACGGTCAGTTGACCATCAGCGGTCGCGGTAAAGAAAACATCATCATCAACGGCGTCAACTTTTACGCTCACGAACTGGAGAAAGTGGTGGAAGAGGTCGAGGGCGTGGAAGTCAGCTTCACGGCCGCCTGCGCCATCCGCACGCCGGGCACCAATACGGACCAGGTGGCTGTCTTCTTCAACGCGGACGGCACGGCGGAAGCGGAAATGCCCGCTTTGCTGGGCGACATCCGTCGCAAAATGGTGCGGACCGTGGGCATCGATGTGGATTTCCTGATACCGGTCAGCAAGGAGACCATTCCCAAAACCGCGATCGGCAAGATCCAGCGCACGCAACTGGGCAAGCGTTTCGGCGAAGGGGAATTCAACAAAATTCTGCGCAAGGTGGACCTGCAACTTGCCAACCGGAACACCCTTCCGGCCTGGACCTATCACCCGCATTGGGCTGCCGAGAAGGCCGAGCGGGGCGGAAATGGCCGTGGGTCAATCCTGGTCATCGGCGGTTCCCCGGATCTGATCGAAGAGATATCCGCCGAAGGCCGTCACGTGATCCCGGGTACCATCGGTACCTTTTCCGGTTCAACAGATGAAATCGGTGCGATCGTTTTAATGTGGACCGAAGCCGACGATACCGACGCCCTGCACCAATTAATTCGCCTGGCCCAAACCGGTGCCGCTTCCCAAGCCGCGTTACGACTGCTGATCGTTACCGAATGCGGCCAAATGGTGCAACCCGGCGACAGGGTTGACCCGCACAAAACCGCGTTGCCAGGACTGTTGCGCGGCATTGCCGCTGAATTACCTCAGATGGATGTTACCCATTTGGACCTGGAGCCGGTTAATAGCCGTGACATCCTCCGCGAGTTGAACAATCCGGTTATCCGATCCGTGGTTGCCGTGCGCGACGGCCGGCGTCTGGTCCGCGCCCTGCAACCGGTCGACCTGACTCAAGCCGAACACCAACCGCTGCCCTTCCGGGAGGGCGGCTTCTACCTGGTCACCGGCGGCCTGGGCGGTCTGGCCCCCGTCTTTTGCCGCTACCTGCTGGAGACCTGGAAGGCGCGCCTGCTGCTGGTCGGCCGCACCCCGCTGCCGGTGGGTGATCGACGACGCGAGGCACTGGATAAGCAGGACGCCGTAGCGGCTCGTATTGCCACGCTGCAAGAATTGGAAATGATGAGCGGCGAGGTTCGCTATGCCGCCTGCGATATCGACGATCGAGCCGCCCTGCAAGCCCTGCTCAATGAAACCGAACAAAGCTGGGGCCGACCGGACGGGTGCCTCAACCTGGCCGCAACCTACGCATCCCGCCCCCTGACGGAGATAGACGCCGATCACCTGGAAACGCTGCTGAAGCCCAGACTGCAAGGCAGCCGCAACCTGCCGAAAATCCTGCCGCAAGGTTCCCTGTTCTGCGACTTCACCTCGGTCAACGGTTACTTCGGCGGTCCCGGCGTCATCGCCTATGCCGCAGCCAACAGTCTGGCCCAAGGCATCGCGGCCCAAGCCGCCGCCACGCACCGTGTTTACAGCACCGCCTGGAGCATGTGGGACGGTCTGGGCATGGCCGCCGGTTTCAGCGACACCGAACGTGACATGACCCGCGCCCGAGGCTACCACCTGATCGGCGCCGAGCAGGGCCTCCACGCCTGGTTGGCCGCCCTGGCCGCCGGCGAGAGCGAACTTCTGATCGGCCTGGACGCGGCCAAATACCCCATGCGCACCGAGATGTCGGGCGCCGGGTTTTTTCATCGACAACTGACTGCCTTCACCGCCGGTCGCGCCGCCGCTCCCGAGCACGCCGCCGACCGCTTCGGCACCCCGGTTCCCATGGTTCACATCCAGGTAGACGAGATCCCCCGCGACGCCGAGGGACATGTGGACCACGGACGCCTGCGCGCCGCCCTGACCGCCACGGGCATTACCGCGTCGGCGCCGCCGCGTACGGCAACCGAGAAGAAGCTGGCCGTCATTTGGCAGGAACTGCTGGGCGGTACCCGTCCCGGCATTCACGATAACTTCTTCGAAATGGGCGGACATTCCCTGCTGGCCACTCGCGCCGTGTCCCGCATCCGCGACACCTTCGGTGTGGACATCGCCCTGGCCCAACTCTTCCAAACGCCTACCATCGCCGGACTGGCCCCCATTTTGGAAACGGGCGGCGAGGCCGATGCACAAGCGCCTATCATGCCCGTCCCGCGCACCGGGCCCGTGCCCATGTCCTTCGCCCAAAGACGCCTGTGGGTCATCGACAGGCTGGACCCGGGCAACAGCGGTTACAACATCCCCGCCGCCCTGGTCCTGCGAGGCGACCTGAACGCCCGAGCCCTGGGTGAGGCCCTGCAAGCGGTCGTCAACCGTCACGAATCGCTGCGCACCACCTTTGCCGAACGCAACGGCGAACCCGTTCAACACATCGCTGAAAACCTGACCGTGAACCTGTCCGTGACAGATCTGCGCGACCAGGCGGACCCTACGGCCCGCGCCCGCGCCGCCGCCATGGCGGAAGCCCGCGAACCCTTCGACGTGACCAGCGGCCCGCTGCTGCGCGCCGAACTGCTGCAAACGGCCGATGATGCCTGGGTCGCCCTGTTCACCATGCACCACATCATCTCCGACGGCTGGTCGATGGGCGTCCTGATCGGTGAGATTACCGCGCTCTACAAGCAACTGATCGCGGGCGAGGAAGCCGCGCTCCCGGAATTGCCAATTCAATACGCCGACTATGCCCAATGGCAGTTGGACCGTGAAAACGTGCTCGCGGACCAACTGGATTGGTGGAAGGAACAATTGGACGACATGCCCGCCCTGTTGGAACTGCCCACCGACCGGCCGCGCCCCGCCGTCCAAACCGGCAACGGCGCAAGTCTGGCCTTCCAACTGGACACGGCTGTCGCGGAGAGTGTCGAGGCCCTGGCTCAGCGCAAGGGCGCCACCGCTTTCATGGTTCTGGAAGCCGCTTTTGCCGCCCTGCTGTCGCGCTACACCGGCCGCACCGACATCCCCCTGGGGTCTCCGATCGCCAACCGCAACCGCGCCGAGACCGAGCCCTTGATCGGTTTCCTGGTCAACACCCTGGTCCTGCGCAACGATTTATCGGGCAATCCCGATTTCCTCACCCTGTTGGAACGGGTCAAAACCGGCGCCTTGGGCGCGTTCGGCAATCAGGATATTCCCTTCGAACGCGTGGTCGAGGCCCTGCACCCCGAACGCAACATGGGCTTCAGTCCGCTTTTCCAAGTCATGTTCAGTCTCCAAGACGATCCCGGCGGCAGCCTGAATCTGCCGGGGGTGACCGTGGAACCCCTGGAACTGGAACACAAGGGCGCCAAGTTCGACCTCACCCTGATGCTGTCGCGCAACCTCCAAGGCCTGAAAGGCACCTTCGAATACAGCACGGATCTGTTCGACAGAACCCGCATCCAAAACATGGCCGCTCATTTCGACACCCTGCTGAAGGCGCTGCTGACCCGACCCTCCGAACCCGCAGCGCATCACGACCTGATGGATGCCGAAACCCGACGCACCGTCCTCGAAACCTGGAACGATACCGCAACCCCGTATCCTGCCGACCAATGCGTGCACCGGCTTTTCGAGGCGGCAGCAGCCCAAGTTCCCGCCGCGATTGCCCTGGAAATCTGCGACAAGACGCCGCACACCATGACCTATACGGTTCTGGACACGCGCGCCAATCACCTGGCTCACTACCTGCGTGACCTGGGCGTGGGCCCCGATATCCCGGTGGGCATCTGCCTGGCTCGCGGCTTCGATCAAATCGTCTCCCTCCTGGCCGTGCTCAAAGCGGGCGGCGCCTATGTACCGCTGAACGAAAAAGACCCGACCGAGCGCCTGAAGGGCATGTTGGACGACCTGCAACTGCCGGTGATCATCGGCCGGTCGGAAACCCTGGGCGCGCTGCCGCCTCACCATGCTCAGACGGTTGATCCGGAACGCGATGCCGAAGCCATAAGCGCCTGTCCTGCCGATCCGCCTCACAATGACGCGACGCCGGACAATGCGGTCTATATCATCTTCACATCCGGCTCTACCGGCCGGCCCAAGGGCGTCGTCGTACCCCATCGCGGCGTCACCCGACTGCTCTTCGGGACCGATTATTTGAGCCGTATGGGGACAACGCTCCACCTTGCCGCTGTCAGTTTCGACGCCTCCACCTTCGAGATCTGGGGTGCCCTGCTACACGGCCGAAAATGTGTGCTCTACCCGGACGTCCTGCCCGAACCCGTCGAGTTGGGCCGGGTGCTGCGCGATCACGAGGTGGAAACCCTCTTCCTCACCACCCAGTTGTTCAACACCATTCTCGACGAGAACCCCACCGCGCTGCAATCCGTGCGCGAGGTATTGACCGGCGGCGAGGCCCACACGCCCGCCTACCTACGCCGCGCCCTGACTCTGCTGCCCGAAACGCGCTTGTCCAATATCTACGGACCCACCGAGAGCACCACGTTTTCCACCAGCTTCCCGGTCAAACAGGTCGCGGAAGACGCGGTTTCCGTGCCCATCGGCGGGCCCATAGGCAACACTACGGTGTATGTGTTGGACCGCAACTTCCGTCCCTTGCCGCCGGGCATTCCCGGCGAGCTGTGCATCGGCGGCGCGGGCCTGGCGCGCGGCTACCACAATCGACCCGGCCTGACCGCCGAGCGCTTCGTGCCCAATCCCTTCGGCCGGGGCGACCGGCTTTATCGAACCGGAGACCTGGCGCGGTTCCTGGAGGACGGTTCCATCGATTTCAACGGCCGCATCGATCACCAGGTCAAGCTGCGCGGCTTCCGCATCGAGTTGGGTGAGATCGAAGCGGCGCTGACCTCCTTGCCGAACGTCGCCCAAGCCGCGACGGTCTTGTGGGAAAGCCGAACCGGGAACAAGCAACTGGTCGGCTATATCCTGCCCGAGGGCGACCCGCCGGCCGGCCGTGACCCGCGCGCCATGCTGACCGACAAGCTGCCGGAATACATGGTGCCCGCCTCCGTGGTGGTGATGGACCGGTTCCCGGTCAACAAAAACGGCAAGCTGGACCGCAAGGCCCTACCGCAACCCGATGAGTTACACCAGGAGGCCGTCCCGCCGCGCACCGAAACCGAAAAGGCGCTGGCCGAAATCTGGTCTGAGATCCTTGGATATGATCGCCCGAGCATCCATGCGGACTTCTTCGAACTGGGCGGGCATAGTCTGGCCGCTACCCGCATCGTCGCCCGCGTACGCGACCGGTTCGGCGTGGACCTGCCCCTACGCGATCTCTTTACGAATCCCACCATCGCGGCCCTGGCCGAGCGCGTGGCTCAAGCCGCTGAAGGGCGAGCGGTCGTCCCCATTGAAGCGATTCCTCGCACCGGCGAGCCGCTACCGTTATCGCCCGCACAGCAACGACTCTGGCTTGCCACCCGCCGGGAGGATGTCGCCGCTTCCTACAACATCCCCACGTCCTTCCGGCTTAAGGGTAACCTGGATGTGGATGCGCTGAGAAACGCCTTCACCCACCTGGTCGCCCGCCACGAATCCCTTCGCACCGTGTTTATTACCGTGGAGGGCGAACCCCGCCAGTCGATCCTGGAGCCGAGGCCTTCCGAATTAATCGTTACCGATATGACTTCCGAATCAGAAAGAGAAAAGGCGCTCCGGACCGAAATCGACGGGGAAGCCGCTTTCCGTTTCGACCTGGAACGCGGTCCGCTGCTGCGTGTGCGCCTGCTCCAAACGGCCGCCGATGAATGGATTCTGCTGTTGACCATGCACCACATCATCGCCGACGGTTGGTCCGTCGCCGTGCTGGTGCGCGAACTGATCGGCCTGTACCGGGGTGAGGAACTGCCACCCTTGACCCTGCAATACGCCGATTACGGCCTGCATTGTCGACAACACCTGGAGCACGGCGCGCTCGCTGAGGGTCGCGACTTCTGGCGGCAACATCTCGAGCACGCGCCGCCGCTGATCGCACTGCCCACCGACCGACCCCGGCCGGCGCATCGCCTGGAAGCCGGCGGCGAGGTGCGCATGAACCTACCGGAGGAACTGGGCGAAAGTCTGAACGCCCTGGCTCGGAACCACAACGCAACCCTGTTCATGGTGCTGCAGTCCGCTTTCGCCGTGCTGCTGCAGCGCTACGGCGCGGGCAACGACATCGTCATGGGCGCCCCGCACGCCAACCGCGACAATCCAGCGCTGGAGGGCATGATCGGCTTCTTCGTCAACATGATCGCCCTGCGTATCGACTTGAGTGGAAACCCGACCTTCGGTCAATTGCTGGATCGCGTCCGCGAGACCTCGCTGAACGTGTACCGTCATGCGGACGTGCCCTTCGATCAGGTTGTTGAGACCCTGGACTTGGACCGCAACCCCGCCTATACGCCGGTCTTCCAGGTCGCCTGCATGTTGGACAACAATCCGCACACCACGCTGCAGGTACCGGGTCTCACCCTCTCCCCCGTGGAGCAGCGCAACGACACCTCTAAATGGGACCTGATGCCGGCCTTCTCCCAAGCGGACGAACAACTGATCGGCGGTTTCCGCTACAGCACGGTGCTTTTCGATCACGAAACCATCCAACGCATGGCCGTCCGCATGGAGCGCCTGCTGGAGGTTTTTGCGCAAAACCCGAATCAGCGGCTCTCCGACCTGAACCTGATGAGCCCTGAAGAACGCACCACTGTTCTCGAAACCTGGAACCAGACCGCCGCCGACTATCCCCAAGACCGTTTCCTGCCGCAAATCATCCGCGAGATTGCCCAAACATCCCCAAAAACGCCCGCGCTACACTTACACGATGAGGTCATCACCTACGGACAATTACAAGAAAAGGTAGACTTACTTGCCCGTCACCTGCAAAGCCTGGGTGTGGGTCCCGATGTCACCGCCGGCGTTTGCCACGAGCGCGGCATCGATTTGGTGATTGCCCTCCTGGCCGTCATGACCACGGGCGGCGCCTATCTGCCGTTGGATGTGAAACTGCCGCCTGAACGTCTCGGCTTCATCTTGAAGGACGCGGGCGCGCCCGTGCTGGTAACCCGACGTGAACTGTGCGACCGCTTCCCGGACGGTTCCCTGGAGGGCATCGAAACGGTTTTCAGCAACGAACCGATTCCCAAGGCGGAAGCTACGGCCTTCCCCCGAATCCATGCCGACCATATGGCGTATATGATCTACACCAGTGGTTCCACCGGCAAACCCAAGGGCGTCATGGTGACCCACGGCGGCTTCGCCAACTACCTGAACTACTGCGCCGAAACCTACACGGGGGAGGCGCGGATGGGCAGCATTTGCCACGGTTCGTTCGCTTTCGACGCCACGGTCACCGCCATCTGGTTCCCGCTGGCCCAGGGCCGACCCGTCCACCTGATCCCCGAACAGGACGAGATAGAAGCCCTGGCCGATGCGCTTTTCCGTGTCAACGCGGGCGTGGTCAAGATTACGCCCGCGCATCTGGAGGCTGTTGCCCGCCTGGCTCCCGAACCGGACGGCATCTGTCAAACGCACACCTTCGTGATCGGCGGTGAGGCGCTGACCCACGCGCATCTGGACTACTGGCGACAACACGCGCCGCAAACCCGTTTCATCAACGAATACGGTCCGACCGAAACCGTGGTGGGCTGTTCCATCTTCGAGAGTAGCGAGGCGGGAACCGGCGCGGTGCCCATCGGCAAACCCATCGCCAATACCCAACTCTACGTGCTGGACCCGGCGGGCCGACCCGCCGCGCCGGGGGCACCGGGCGAACTCTATATCGGCGGTCAAGGCCTGGCGCGCGGTTACATGGGCCGCGCCGGCCTGACCGCGAGCCGCTTCGTGCCCGATCCTTTCGGTCAAAAGCCAGGGGGTCGCTTGTACCGGACGGGGGACCTGGTGCGGGCGCGGCAAAGCGGGGACCTGATCTTCATGAACCGCCTCGATGACCAGGTGAAGCTACGCGGCTTCCGCATCGAATTGGGCGAGATCGAAACCGTGCTCACCAACCACAAACGCGTGGATCAGGCCCTGGTGCTGTTGCGTGAGGACCAACTGATCGCCTACGCCGTCTCGCACGGCCCGCACGATCCCCAACTGCCCAAACTGCTCACCACTCACCTGGCCGAACACCTGCCCGAGTACATGGTTCCTTCCGCCGTCATGATGCTGCCGGAGTTCCCGCTGACCGGTAACGGCAAGATCGACCGCCGCGCCCTGCCGCAACCGCATGCGGCGGCCGAATCGCAACGCATCGTCCCGCGTAACCCTCTGGAAGACATGCTGCACGAACTGATGACCGCAATTCTGGGGGTCGACGAGATCAGCGTTCACGACAACTTCTTCGAACTGGGCGGCAACTCCATTCAGGCCATGTCGCTGATCAACAAGGTCAAGAAGAAACTGGGCGCGCGCCTGAAACTGAATGTGCTCTTCCAACGCAACACCATCGCACAACTGGCCGAGCACCTGGCCGAGCTTTCGCCGAAAGCCGCTGAACTCGCGGGCAAAGCCGGCGACAAGCAAACCGCGATACAGGAAGACCCCATCCCGCGCCTGCCGCGCACCGGCAAGCTGCCCCTTTCCTTCGCCCAAAGCCGGCTGTGGTTCCTGGAGCAACTCTCGCCCGGCGGCAGCACCTACAACGTACCCCGCCCACTGGAACTGAAAGGCGTCCTGAACCTGGAGGCCCTGCAACAGGCGGTAACCGCGCTCATCCAACGCCACGAACCCCTGCGCACCACCTTCCAAACCCGCGACGACGAACCGGTCCAGGTCATCGCGCCGGAACCGGCCACCGGCCTGGAGGTCGTGGACCAAAGCCGGCAAGATCGACCCATGGACGCGATTGCCGCTTCAGTGCAGGCAAGCGCCACGGCGCCCTTCAACCTGGCCGAGGGTCCCTTGTTCCGCGCCACCCTCTACCGCGCGGCCGACGATCACCACGTGTTGCTGCTGAACGCGCACCATATCATCACCGACGGTTGGTCCGGCGGCATTCTGGTGCGCGAACTGAGCGCCCTCTACGCGGCCTTCAACGAGGGACGGCCCTCACCGCTGCCGCCGCTCCCCGTTCAGTACGCCGATTACGCGGCCTGGCAACACCAACAACTGTCCGGCGAGAACCTGGAGAAACAGAAAACCTATTGGCAACAACACCTGGCCGGTGCGCCCGGTCTCCTGGAGATCCCCACCGACAAACCCCGCCCGGCCAAAATGGGCTACGCGGGCGCAACCTTCGAGTTTGGGGTGAGCCGCGAACTGACCGCGCGGCTGAACGATTCGGCCCGGGCACACAAGGTCACCCTCTACATGTTGCTGCAAGCCGCCTACGCGGTCCTGTTACACCACTACAGCGGCATGGACGACATCCTGGTCGGCACCCCGACCGCCGGCCGTAACCGCGAGGAGATCGAACCGCTGATCGGCTTCCTCGTCAACACCCAGATCGTGCGCAACAACCTGAGCGGCGATCCCGCCTTCAGCCAACTGCTGGAACGGGTGCGCGCCGTGGTTCTGGAAAGTGCGGAGTATCGCGATATTCCCTTCGAATGGGTGGTCGACGCGGTTCAACCCGAACGCAGCATGAGCCACGCCCCGCTGGTGCAGGCGGTCTTCTCGCTGCAAAACACGCCCCGCGCCGAGATCGATTTACCGGGTCTCACCATCAAACGCTTCGGCTACGAGCAGGTCAGCGCCAAGTTCGACCTGAACCTTGCCATGGGCGAACTGAACGGCCGCCTGGGCGGCGCCGTCGAGTACAACACGGACATCTTTACGGAACAGACCATCGCAAATATGGCCCGCCATTTCGTGAACATCCTGAAGGCAGTGATTGCTGATCCCTTCTGCAAGCTGAGCCGTATTCCCTTGATGGACGAGGCCGAGCGGGCGCTGATCGACAGCTGGAACCAAACCGGCGAACCGCTGAATCAAAATGCGACCCTGCCGCAACTGGTGGCCGTACAGGCGGCGAATACACCGGACGCCCCTGCCCTACGTTTCGAGGGCCAAGAGCTGACCTACCGAGACATGCTGAAACGAGCCGATCACCTTGCCGCGCAACTGGCCGAACTGGGTGTGGGTCCCGAAACCTACGTGGGCCTGTGCTGTGAGCGTTCCCTGGAAATGCCGATCGGCATCCTGGCCATATTACGCGCCGGCGGTGCCTGGCTGCCGCTGGACCCGACGCTGCCGCCGGATCGCCTGACGGACATGCTGAAAGACGCCGGTGTCGAACTGGTGTTGGCCCACGCGCCCACGCTCGATGTTGCCAACCAACTTGGCGCAACCGTCAAGTCCATCGACAGACCCATGACCGATAAACCGCGCCGCGCACCCGAACCCGGCCTGAAACCCGACCACCCCGCCTACATCATCTATACCTCCGGTTCCACCGGCAAACCCAAGGGCGTGGTCAACAGTCATCGGGGCATCGTCAACCGCATTTCCTGGCTGAACCGGAGCCTGAACATTACCGCGAGCGATCGTTTCCTGCAAAAGACGCCGTTCAGTTTTGACGTTTCGGTGGGTGAGTTCTTCAATCCGCTCACCACGGGCGCTTGTCTTGTCCTGGCGAAACCCGGCGGCCACAAGGACCCGGTTTATCTGACCCGCATCCTGCGGGACGAAGAGATTACCAACGTCCACTTCGTACCCAGCATGCTGGAAGTTTTCACGGCCTCCCGACCGCCGCAACTGCCGCACCTGCGCCGTATCCTGTGCAGCGGCGAAGCCTTGAACCCGGTACAACCGCACCGCCTGTACGAACAGGGTGTCATCGGCCGCGATGTACCGGTCCATAATCTCTACGGGCCTACCGAGGCCGCGGTCGAGGTGACCTGGTATCCCTGCGGACCGGAAACCACCGCTGTTCCCATCGGCAAACCCATCACGGCAGTCCGCACCCATGTATTGGATCGTTCCGGCAACCCTTGTCCGGTGGGCGTGCCGGGCGAACTTTGCCTGGGCGGCGTGCAAGTGGCGCGAGGCTACGTGAACCGACCCGGCCTGACCGGCGAACGCTTCATCCCCGATCCCTTCAGCGAAGAATCCGGGGCCCGGCTCTATCGAACCGGCGACCTGACTCGTTGGCAACCCGACGGTAATCTCGCCTACCTGGGCCGGATCGACCGCCAGGTCAAACTGCGCGGCTTCCGCATCGAACCGGGCGAGATCGAGAACCGACTGACCGAGGCGCCGGGCGTGGCGAGCGCGGCGGTGATGATCCGCGAGGACATGCCGGGTTACCCGCAACTGATGGGCTACGTGGTACCGATCGAGGGTGCAACGGTTGCCGAGGAAGACCTGCGCAACCACTTGCGCGGCAGCCTGCCCGATTATATGATCCCGGCCGCCGTTTTGACCCTGGACGCCTTACCGCTCAACATCAGCGGCAAACTGGACGTGAAGCAACTGCCTGCGCCGGTTTGGGAAAGCCGAACGCAAACCTACACGGCCCCGCGTAACCCGGACGAAGAAGCCATGGCCGAGGTCTGGGCGGAGATCCTGGGCGTGAATCGCGTGGGCATGAACGACGATTTCTTCAGCCTGGGCGGCCATTCCCTGCTTGCGGTCCGCCTGATGAGCCGCATCCGCGAACGCTTCGGCGTAGAACTCCCCCTGGCCGCCCTCTTCGAGGGACCCACGGCGGCATCCCTGACGGCTCTCCTGAAGCGCGATCAAACCGCCTGGAGCCCGCTGGTGCCTATCCGTACCGAGGGCGACAAACCCCCGCTGTTCGCCGTCCACCCGGGCGGCGGCAACGTACTGGTCTACGGCCCCCTGGCGCGACACCTGGGCGACAACCAACCCTTCTACGGTTTACAAGCCCGGGGCCTGGAAGAAGGCTGGGAACCGTTGGAAACGGTGGAGGAAATGGGGGCGCTGTACCTGGACCACATCAAATCGGTCCGGCCCCAAGGACCCTACCACCTCATCGGCCTCAGCCTGGGCGGCGTAATCGCCCTAGAAATAGCGCAACGCCTGAAAGCAGCGGGCGAAGAAGTTGCCTTCCTGGGCCTGCTGGATACCTTCGCGCCGAAAGAAGACATGCCGATCCGCGACGAGTTGGACCTGCTGGTAGGTTTCGCCCAAGCCCTGGCCGAATCGGCGGGCGGTAAGCTGACCATCGACCCGGATACCCTCCGCCCGCTGAACGAAGAGGCCCGCCTGAAGCTCATCATCGAAGGCGCGGCAGCCCAAGGCGCCCTGCCGAAAGGAACAAGCCCGGACCAGGGCGCCCGCCTATGGAAGGTGAACCGGAGCAACCGCCGCGCCAACGACAACTACGAGGTCAAACTCTACGACGGCGCCGTGACCTTATTCCGAGCCCAAGAAAAACTACCGGACGTCAACCAGGACCACGCGGCGGTATGGCAACGCTACGCCGCCGAAGGCGTCAGGGTCATCGACGTCCCGGGAGCCCACACCACCATGGTCGAAGACCCCCACGCAAAAACCCTGGCCATGGAACTAATAAAATCGTTGAAAACGAACTGACTCCAAAAAGCAAGCACGCAAGCCAAGAATCACCCTTCGGACGAGGCGAAAACCCCCTGGGCGCGCACGCTTCCAGCGTGCATGCAAGCCGAGAAT